>NZ_SJUS01000040.1:0-8062 GCF_004337085.1 Exiguobacterium sp. SH5S13
TGGCATCATCGGGATCGCCTCCAGGATGTGTAGTTATAGCCAGTTTAGTCCGAAACGGCAAGGACGTACAGCGTCGCCCCGAGGGCACGCCGACTCCCGGGGGAACAGCGGGCAAGGCGAGACCCAGCAGCGACATCGTCGCGATGCGGCTCGCTGACCGCCCCCAGGAAAGCGGCGTGCCGGACAGGGCGGCTTGAAGGGCAATGAAAGCAGAGGAGCGCCATCCCATCCGGGATGACGCTCCTCTGCTCAAAATTATTTGAAGTTTTTCAGTGCCCTCGCGAGAACGAGTTATCGTTCTTCCGTAAGGGGTTTTGTCATGTCTTCTTCTACCAGGTCTTCCTCTATCACGTCTTGTCGCTCCCGCGCCCCGAGCACGCCGTAGTCGAGGACGACGATCAAGATGGCGATCCCGGCGAGCGTCCAAGCGGCGTCGATGGCGAACTCGCCGACGATGAAGCCGAACAGGACGAAGGCGCCGAACGTCAGGTAATAGCCCTTGCGCCAAAGCGATCGGTACTGATTGGCGACGTCACGGTCCCATACATAGAGGGCGACGTAGCCGACCAAGGCGATGAACAGCGTGGCAAACATCCAATAGAGAAACGACTGCAGCGTCAAGCCGAACAAATACGCGAATAAAGGTTGATTCATGGAAATCCGCTCCTTCGGTGTATGGTCGTGTATGTCATAGAACTTCCTTCTATTCCATTTTCTACCTAAACACCGGATGCGTCAATACGCCTATTCACCAAAAACGATTTTTGGTTCAAAAGCCCTATTCTTGTTTGAGCCACATGAAGTCGTACGCCTCGAGCACGACCGCCTCGACCCATTCTCCCGTGAACAAGTTCGTCCCGCTCGCAGCGATGACGACCCGTTCGTCCGACACGTTCGTATAGAGTAGAAGCGTCTCGCCGCCCCCGCTCCGCTCGACCGTGAACACGCGTTTGTCCGTCGCGACGATGCGCTGCTCGGCGTACGGCGAGAAGGCCGGGTGCGTCCGCTTGACGTTCAGCTGGCTCAAGATGCCGGAGAACACTTGCAGGCGGTACGGGTCCGTCTTCAGCTCTTGGACGAGCGCGGCCCGCTCGACCGGCGTCGTCACCCCGAGCAGCGTCCGGTAATCGACGGCCGGGATGCCTTGGAGCGAGAACAAGACGCTATGGGCGGCGAGCAACATGTCGACCGACGGCTCTAGCAAGTTCTTCTCGAACGGGTCCCGCTCCGGGCTCGACAAGAAGTGGAAGTACGTCTTCCCGTCCCCAGGTGCCTCGATGCTGTCGGCCCAGTCCGTCAACCCTTTGACGTTGCCTTGGTCGAAAGCGAGCAGCGCATGGGACGCCAAGTCGAAGTGACAGACGACATCGGCGACGTCAAAATAGGAACCGATCCGGCTCACGTCCCCTTCATAGGCGAGGACGAGCTGCCCGTGCGGTTTATAGTGGTGGAGAATCAATTGCCATAGTTCGAGCACGTGCTTGATCCGCTCCTCGGGCATGCCCCGGAACGATTGGACGTGGACGCGGACTTTCGTCGCCCCTTGTGCGAGCCGTTCGATGAACGCGTCGGTCTCGTCGAGCAAATCGACTTGCAGCTCGTTATAGACGTCCGGCGTCATCTCGTACATGAGATCGAACTCGTCGTGGAAGCGCCCGAGGTCCTCGAACAGACGGATGCGCGGGTTGACGGCCGTGTCGGTCGGCTTCACTTGATGCGGGAACAGCGACACGAGATACAAGTCGCTGATCGACGATCGGACGTGGTCTTTCAACAGCGTATGCAGCGCGTCGAGGTCTTGCGTCCCGTCGGTCGTGATGGCGTTCGCGTCGATGGTGAGGACGCTCGTCAGCTCGCTCGGCGCCTCATGGTCGTGCCACGTGTGGCCGGCCCACTTGTCGAACAGACGGCGCCAGTCGTCAGGTGTATGATCGTCTTCGAGTCGGTTGATTATCGGTTCAAGTTTGTCCCAAATCATGTGATCCCTCCTAGTACTGTCTCTATTAACAGTCCCACCGATGTGCCCGTTTCAAACGCACGAAAAAAGCCACCCGAGAAGGGCAGCTTCAGTCCATCAAACGTTTCAGTTCGGTCTGGACGCTTGCGAGCGAGTCCGGATCGGGGTTCCAGTAATAAATACCGTCTGACTCTAGCCCGCCCGCCCCTTCGATCCGGAGCGTGCTGGCGTTGCGGAACGCCTGCATGTAGTCCGTCGACAGACCGACGAGATCATTGAACTCGATGTTCGTCTTGGCACGGTTGCCGGCGACGTCCAACAGTTTCGTCACTTTATCGACCGAGAAGTCGGAACGCCCTTTCTCGACGATGGCCGCGACGACGGCGCGTTGCCGCTCCTGGCGGCCGAAGTCCCCGTTCGGGTCGTTGTAACGCATGCGCGTATAGGCCAATGCCGACTCACCCGTCAACTCCACTTTACCGACCGGATACGAGTAACCGTCCGACGCGAACGCGAAGTTGTTCGTCACCGTGATGCCGCCGAGTGCGTCGACGACCTCGGTGAACGCCTCCATGTCCGTCTCGACGACGTAGTCGATCGGGATGTCCAAGAGTCCTTCGACCGTATCCATCGCCATCTCGGCCCCGCCGAACGCGTAGGCGTGGTTGATTTTGTCACGCATCCCGCGCCCGACGATCTCCGTCTTTGTATCCCGCGGGATGCTGAGCATCGCCCCTTCGTCCGTCTCCGGGTTGAGCGTCATGACGATGATCGAGTCGCTCCGCCCTTGCTCGGTGCCGCGGCGGTCGACGCCGAGAAGGAGGACCGATATGGACCGTTTCTCTTCGATCGTCTGCACTTGTTTGCGTTCTTCAGAGATTTCTAAATTATCGTTCACCCGTGTCACCGTCTCATTGACGTCCCGGTACATCGACCAGACGAACAGCCCGCCGGCGATGAGGATGACGGTCATGACGCCTACTGTGAGCAATACCCATTTCTTCCATGATGATTTCTTGCGATGTCTCGCCATCAGACCACCTGCTTTCAGTTAACTATAGTATGAATAATTCCCGCTTACCGTGTAGTATTATAGCACGTTGCCAAAAAATGCTAACGATTTCTTTCGGATTTTCATGGGAAATGTGTGCGCTGAGGCCGGTGTCGCATATGACCGGGCCAAGCCGCGTTGATTTCCGCCCCGAGCAGCATCGTCGCCGCCGTCAAGTAGAGCCAGATCTGCAGCAAGATGACGATCCCGATCGTCCCGTACGTGTCGCCGAACATCGAGAACTGGTCGACGTAGATGCTGTAGGCGGTCGACAACAGCTGCCACGAGATGACGGCGAAAGTGGCGCCTGGGAGCGTCTCCGTGAATTTGACGTGTTGCTGGGGCGCGAACTTATAAAACAGCGAGAACGCGAAGATGAGGATGACGGTCGAGACGGTATACCGGGCGAGCGTCGCCAACCGTTCAAACTCCTCGAGCATCGGGAACCACGCGTACACGAGCTCGACGAACTCGCGACCGAAGATGTGGAACACGATCAAGATGACGGCGCCGACGCTGAAGGCGACGAGCGTCAACAGCCCGATGAGCCGACGGACGATGTAGCTGCGCGCCTCGGTCTCGCCGTAGGCGAACACGGTCAGCTTGACGAGCCGGGCCGCCCCGTTCGAGGCCGACCAGACGGCGATGACGGCACCGACCGAGATGAGCCCGGCGTTGATGTCGCCGCTGACGTCATAGACGACCGACAGCATGTCACGCACACTCGCGCCCGGGATCAAGATCTCGATCTGCTCGATCAACAGGGCGTCGTCGATCCCGAGCCACGCCATGACGGCGAACAACAGGACGAACGTCGGGAAGATGGCGAGAAACCAGAAGAAGGCGAGCGTGGCGCTATAGTCGTTGATGTGATGGTCTTTGAAGCGATGGCGGACGTCGATGATGAGACGGAACAGTCGGTCGAGCACACGGGTCACCCCTTTTTCTTTTTATTATCGCACAAATTAAAACGCCCCATCCGCTTTGGATGAGGCGCTGTTGTCATTGTTCCATCAATTCGCCGAGGTACGACTTCACGTCTTCTAGTGAGGCCGCGTCCGGGTTCCAGTAATAGATGCCGTCGTCAGCCTTGCCGCCCGTGCCTTCGAGTCGAAGGACGTCCTGGTTTTTGAAGGCGGCCATATAGTCAGCCGACAGCGTCCGGATGTCTTTGAACGTCATGTTCGTCTTCGCGTTATTGCCTAAGACGTCGAGCATATTGTTGAATTTCGAGATCGAGAAATCGTCTTTCCCTTTGTTGACGAGCGCCGTGATGACGTCACGCTGACGCTCTTGGCGACCGAAGTCGCCACTCGGGTCGTCGTAGCGCATCCGCGTGTAGGCGAGCGCCTCGGGGCCCGACAAGTTGATCGTACCTGGCTCGAACGAATAGTCGCCCGACGTGAAGGCGAACTTGTTCGTCACTTCGACGCCGCCGAGAAGGTCGACCGTGTCTTGGAACCCTTTCATATCGACTTCGGCGACGTAATCGATCGGGATGTCGAGTAAGTTCTCGACCGTCGCGAGCGCCATCTCGGCACCGCCGAACGCATAGGCGTGGTTGATCTTATCGGTCGTGCCTTTACCGACGATCTCCGTCTTCGTGTCGCGCGGGATGCTGAGCATCGCGCTCGCATCCGTATTCGGGTTGAGTGTCATGACGATGATCGAGTCGCTGCGGCCTTGCTCATCGGCACGGCGGTCGACACCAAGCAACAGGACCGATACCGGTTTCTTGTCGTTGATCGTCTGCTTGTTCATCCGTTCCGGGCTGAGCCCGGCCGACTCGTTCAAACGACTGACCGTCGAGTCCACTTGGTTATACAAATAAGCTGCCACCCCGACTCCGATGAGCAGGAACAGTCCGACGACGATCCCCGCAATCAACGCGATGCGTTTTGCGGGCGTTTTCTTCCTACGACGTTTCTTGACTCTCTTTTTCTTTTGCTCTTCCATGACATTGCACCTTTCCTCGAACCTGTAGTCAATTTCACATAGGTTTTATTTTAGCATGCACCTTATTATTAATATTTCCATTTTTTATAAAAGAGGTAAATGGTTGCCGATTGTTGTCGAATCATTCACTCGCTTATTTCTATCGGCCGGTTTTAAAAAAAGGTTTAGCTTTTCTAGCATATCTTTTTTAATCCTACCCTGAGCTCCAAAAACCGAAACCGCTACCATTCCGATCACCATGGGCACAAGGTCGCAGCACGCAGTTCTAATTCTGACGAAACGGATCGGGGACGTCCTCGATCGGTTGTTTTTTTAGGTCCGTTTCCTCATTTCTAAAAAATGTCATAGTACAAACGCATTATATTTTGTAATATTTGTATATAGCATCATGTAAATGTAATTGAAATCCAATTATTTTGCGAAGGGGATAGACGGATGCGTTTCGTCGTCACGTGTTTTATCGAGAAAAAAGAGCCATTTTCATTCATTATTTACGGGAGTTCGAGGCACCAGGCCGAACGGACGTTTAACCAGACGCTCCAGTTGGCCAGTCCGCTCAACGACTTCATCGAGGCGAGTGACGGACAGAAGATCCGAATCGGGTCGATCCTCGCCTACCGGATCGATGATATAAATCCTCTCTTTTGAATCCTCCCCATTTCGGGTAACCCTTATAAAGACTAAACCAATTGATTGGGGGAACGAATATGGAACTAGGAATGATTGGACTTGGCAAGATGGGACTCAACCTGGCGCTCAATTTGACGGACGGGGGCCACCGCGTGCTCGGGTATGACCCGGGCAACGTGTCGACGAGCCAGTTCGAGACGCTCGATTCGCTCGAAGCGGTCGTGGGCGGGTTGAAAGCGCCGCGTGTCGTCTGGGTGATGGTGCCGGCCGGAGACGTGACCGAGCGTGTGTTGAACGATTTGCATGCGCTGTTGTCTCCAGGGGATATCGTCATCGACGGCGGCAACTCGAACTATAAGGAGTCGATGCGGCGGGCCGAGCACTTCAACGACAAACTGATCTACTTCTTCGACGTCGGGACGAGTGGCGGCATGGAAGGCGCGCGCAACGGCGCCTGCACGATGATCGGCGGCGATATGGAAGCGTTCGGCAAGATCGAGGAGTTGTTTCAAGACGTGTCGACGGACAACGGCTACTTGTACGCCGGGCCGAGTGGCAGCGGGCATTTCCTCAAGATGATCCACAACGGCATCGAGTACGGCATGATGCAGGCGATCGCCGAAGGGTTCGAGATTCTCGAGAAGAGCCCATTCGATTACGACCACGAACAAGTCGCCCGTGTCTGGAATCACGGTTCGGTCGTCCGCTCCTGGTTGATGGAGTTGACCGAGAGCGCGTTCCACAAGGACGCGAAGCTCGACGAGATCAAAGGCGTCATGCATGCGTCGGGCGAAGGCAAGTGGACGGTCGAGACGGCGCTCGAATACGGCGTCCCGGCACCGGTCATCGCCATGTCGCTCATGATGCGCCAACGCTCGCTCGAGGAGGACACATTCTCCGGCAAGGTCGTCGCCGCACTACGAAACGAGTTCGGTGGGCATGCGGTCGAGAAGAAATGAACGACAAAAAGGCAAATCCTTCACGTTTGAGGGATTCGCCTTTTTTTGTGTCTCATTGTCTGTCAGTCTTAATCTCCAGACTGACGTAAGACGTCTTCAATTCAAGTTGATACAACGTCCTGCTGTCCCCGAACGGGCGAACGTTTCCGAACGAGAACTTGCCCGTCTCCAAATATGTCCCTGCCTGCAGACGGATGAGCATCGTCGACGGAATCAGCATCTGCTGGCTGTTGATTTCAATCGTGTCCTCAGTATAAGCGACCTCGATGTCTGCTTGTTGATACAGTTCGTACTTTTGATAGGCGTCATACTGGGTGAGCGCCTCAAGGTGCGGATACGTCCGGTCAATCATCTTGAACATGTCTTCAAACGAGTCTTTCATCGTCGCCCAGCCCTGTCCTTTCGAGCGCCGTTCATCCAGCACGTCGTCAGGATGGATAAAGTGCGACACGAGTCCGAAGTTCGCGATCGCGTCGACGACAACGAACTGGTCGTCTATCGTTTCATTATATCCGCTCGAAATGCGCGGAAAGTTATATAGATGCTCATAGATTGGATCGGGGCCGAACTCTTGGACGTAACTGCCTTTCGAGGTGTCCCCGCTGTACAGGCTAGCGATGACGAGTCCATTGGGGAATGCTTCGTTCAAGACGGAAAGGCCAGACGCTCCGATAATGTTTGATGGGGGAACGTAGCTCCGAATCTCTTCCTTCGGTATATAATAGCTAAACGTTTCGACGATCCGTTCGACGGCGCTCCGCATCTCCTCTCGACTTGCCCACGCCGTGTACCCAAGTTCCGGGTCCATCGTCTCCCCGTTCGTCACTAACGGCTGGTGGTTTAATCCGTGCAGCCCGATCTCCCCGTCCACTTGCATGAGACCACGCCCGTACTCGAACATCGATGCCCGAATCTTTTGAACAAGTTGGTCGACATCCTCTTCACTCGTCGCTTTATAGCTCCCGATCATGAACCCGGTGTAGACCAAATCATGGTCGCGGGCAATCTGTTGCACGTCCTGCCACCAGACGTCTGAGAAGAAATCTTTGATCGACAACCCGTACGCGTCCTCGATGACCGGAATTGAATTATCGGGCACCGGTGCCGGGAAATCATCGAAGTGGACGACTTTAATGCCTGATTGCTGGGTCACGAAAGCCGGGAACATCATCGTCAGCGCCTGCACCATCAAGCCGCGTGAGTTTTTGTCAGACAAGGAAGTCGTGTTCCAAAACATGACTTCACCGTCACCATATGGCGCCATCCTTGAACTACCCCCACCTACGCTTCGCTTAGAGGTGGAGGATTCCTGAGTCATCCGGTCTAACGACCGGAACCTGATCAGGCTAGCCCCGTCGTCCCGACGGTTGAAGAGGCCAAGATATAAATGTCAACGTCTTTATGTACAATTTCGTTCGCTTAATAATGCTCACTATTGCTCACTTCATCAGCCACAGTTTGTTCTGACCGATGGTCTTTCAATCGATAAGAGTCCCCGGTGATTGGCAC
>NZ_SJUS01000041.1:0-7668 GCF_004337085.1 Exiguobacterium sp. SH5S13
CGTTCGGATTCGACTCGAGCTGCCTGATTTGATGTTCGTTGAAGATGATTTTACTCATGGATGCGTTCCCCCGTCTGAATGAATAGGTTCATTATATCGATTCGACCGCACACAAAAAACCCTGAATGAGCACTTTTTATCAAGTGTCTATCATTCAGGGTTCAGTTCAAATATTTAAACGGGAATGATTTATGCTTGTTATAATTTCAAGTTATCGGCATTTTGCAAATTTTGGCCAACACATTACTTTTAACTCTT
Organism: Exiguobacterium sp. SH5S13; assembly: GCF_004337085.1. Taxonomy (NCBI): domain Bacteria; kingdom Bacillati; phylum Bacillota; class Bacilli; order Caryophanales; genus Exiguobacterium; species Exiguobacterium sp. SH5S13. The sequence continues at coordinate 259 of NZ_SJUS01000041.1, forward strand.
AATTCCACTGTTTTAACTGATACATCTATAAAAGCAACAAAAGATTTTACGTCAGCAAACGAAGGGCGTTAGTCCATCGACCGCTCCACGTGGATGATTGCCTCGAATGGCACCTCAATGACACCGTCACGCTGATTGGCCAGCTCGACGGTCCGCTCCAGGTAGTTCGTCCGGTGCACGAACCCCTTGAATCGTCTCATCTCCCGCTCCTCCACGTATTTCACTTCCACCACGTCCCCACTGAAGATCGCGTCATTCAATACGTTCTCATAAATTGATAAGACCTGTTCGTCGATGTCGGGCATCTCGATCTTCTGAATCTTCTTGTAGTATTTCGTCAGCAGCGCCTTATGTTCGGGCATGAGGAACGGGATCCATTTCAGTTCCCCGCGGTCTCGATACATTGTCATCAAAATTACCCCTCTCAATAAAGCGAACGTTTGTTCTTATTTAATACCCGATTTATCTGTTTTGAACAGTCTTTTTCATGATTGGTGATCCGTGCGTCCTGTTTCCGTACTCTAGCTCGCTGGTCGTCGGTGCAAGGGACGTCAAAAAAATGACGCGCCCTCCGGCCCGTCTTCCTTCGCTTTAGGCTCAAAGCGAGGCTTTTCGCTCGTTGGCTCCGGAAGCCTGGACCTCCGTTTGCTCTTCGCACTTTTTTGAGGCTCTCCCTCTGGTCGCCCCTGCACCGTCTCCCGACGCTCGCAACGAATCCGTCAACAGGACGCACAACGGTGTTCGTTCTGAGGAATGCTTATCCGAAAGGGGACAAACAGTCATGGAACTCACATCCATCATCGAGGTCGTTCGTATCAAACAGGAGATTCGCGAGGAGATGGTCGCCCTCGAGCACGCCACACTTCGCTCACCGGCGTGTGCCCGAGCCATCGCGGCACCGTTTATCGGGGAGGACGACCGTGAGGTGTTCCTCGTCATCATGCTCAACACGAAAAACAATGTCATCGGCGTCCACCGGGCCCATGTCGGGAGCGTCAACTCAAGCATCGTCCACCCACGGGAGGTGTTCAAATGCGCCATCTTGAACAACGCCTCATTCCTCCTCGTCTGTCATCAGCACCCGAGCGGGGACCCGACCCCGAGCCGGGAAGACATCGAGGTGACGGAACGGTTGTACGAGGCCGGACAGCTCATCGGTATCCCCGTGCTCGACCACGTGATTCTCGGGTCGGACGAGTCGTATGTCAGTCTGAAACAACGGGGCTACGTGGGATAAGGAGAAAAGGGATGGACCGGGACCGGGGGGACCGGTCCCGGTCCGTCCGGGAAGGGCAAGGACGAAAAACGTACGTTTTTCTTTGACGGGACGGGCGACTCGCGTTGCTCTCGCCTGGATCCGTAGAGCGAGATCCGGAAAAAGGGTCGTTTTCTTATGACGAAAACGGTGGTACGGGATGCAAGCATCAAAAAAAGAACCTGTCGTCTTCTATACGCAGGTTCTCAATCTTGCTCTTAGTTGTATTGTTCTTATTTGATTTCAATCGTCTGTTCGCCCAAGTCGTCACCGCCGATGCCTTGCGTGGCTACCAAGGTGACCGGTGTCTCCAAGTCGTCGAGCTCGTAGGCGACGGCGTTCGAGACGGTGCCGTCCTGTTTGATGGTCTCGAGCTGACTGTCGAGGAACTGCTCGTCCGGCAGCATCCCGACCTCGAGGGTGTTGATTGCGTTCGGGTCATTGTCCTGGATCGCTTCGAAGACGACCATCCAGGCGCTCATCGGGGTGATGTCTTTCCCGGTCAGGTTCGTCGTGTCATACCAGATGGCGAGGACCGCTTTGTCGCCATACTCGTTCCCCGGCTCTCCGGGTGGGATCACTTTGGTCTCGGTGATCTGAATCTTGAGATCAATCAATTTCGCTTCCCCGTCCTTGAAATAGACGTCGCTTTCCGCCGGTGCGTCTTCTGTCTCTTGTGTTTCCGTCGTCTCTGTCACGGTCTCTGACCCGCTCGTCGTGTCCTCAGTGGTCGAAACCGTCTCCTCTGTCGCACCACACCCGGTGGCGAGTAGTAACAGCAGCGGGATGCCCCATAATCCGATCGTTTTTGCCATGTCATATCCTCCCTTGATTTTAAACGTGTCTGTCATTAATCCTGTCTGGGTTCTACGAGACACCAGACAAGAAACTGTAAATGATTTACCAGTTGATTCATTGTAGCACGTATGACCGGTCTGTCCATGACAAATAATCTTTCAGGTATTTTGGGCGGGAGATGTGTATCTTAGAGGAGAATCGGTGGGAGTCTTACACGTCAGAGGGTACATTTCGCATCCCGTGCGTCGCCTGTCAGAAAGCCAAGTCGGGCTCATGCGTGAGCGTCTAACGCCAGTGGCGAAGTCGCTCATCGCACCGCTGCCCCCCTGACGGCCCGATAACAAGAGTTGCTGGCTCAACGCCGCATCTCTATGTTCCTGGTCCTTTCTGACGGGAGGCACGGGGCGTCAGGGCAAATTCAAAAGCGAGACCGTGGGCGTGTCTAACGTCACGCAAGGTACGTTTTTGTAGGACAAAAACGAGGTAGTCCGTGTGGGGATACTGTAGCATGGGTCGTTGCATCACGAAGGATGATCGAGGAATCGACAAAAAGTAAAAAGAGCGTTTGTTTATTGAACATGATCGTGTCTTCGAAACAAGCCTAGGGCTTGTTTCAAACAACACCAGGGCTTACGTGAATTAGCCTGAGATATTACTTGATTGGATGCGAGGTATCATTAGGCAATCAAATGGAGAGGATGATTCAAATGGATAGTTTTCAACTTGATCAACAGACGATGGACGAGATGATGGAGGAGGTGGTGCTTCGACGACTCCCTGAACGACACAAGGGACGATACGAAGAATTCAAACTCGTGAGCATGGATATTCTTTGTGATGTGAGAGAAGGAGAACGTTTGACCGATCTTACCGTCTTCTTTAGTGCCAATACGCTTCGCCATAATCGACGTGCGTAACGTGTAAAAAGAAAGCGGATCATCTATGTAGATTTGTATCGGGACTGATGGGACATCCCGGATGGATGCGTGTCGGCGACAGGGAACATGGCGCCGAGAAGGTCGCCATGTTCGAGGATTGGGACGTATTCAAGGACAGGGCATGGGAGAAGAAATGATGACTAGGGCTCATTTGTGAGCGTATCATGACACGCGCGAAAACCTTTCGGCTGAATGGTGTTTTTATAGAGATGGTATGATTAAACAAACGAAGTTGTATTTTTGTCTCTAAGTAAATTTATGAAAGGAAGTGTAAGTATATTCTTATAAAAACAGTTATTTCATCTTTATATATACTTTTCCTTATCTATCCTTGAATCTTTCTTGCAGTGCAATTTGTTCTTCTAAACTTTGCTGTAATTCTTCAGTTGTTAAATGTCTTGTTCGGTAGACCCTATTGTTTTTGCTGATTCTATTGATGGCTCCTTTAAACTGATCACGGACACTCTCTAAGTTATACATCACTTCATCTTTGTTAATAACATCTTCATAGTCCTTATCTTTAAACAGTGGAACTGTTTCTCCACATACTTCAAAATCATACTGATCAAACTTAATGGCATTTTGCATACCAAAGGTTAGTAAAGAAACCCCGTAGGCACCCTGGATAAAGTCGAGTGAAGGACCATAAGAATTATCAGCTTGTATAGCTTTTGCTGCATATCCACCCATTTCATGTCGGTCAACAGAAAAACAGTAAGTAAAAAGACCATGCCCTAACGAAGACTCTTCTAGAGCAGTTTCGTCATACATACAAGCCGCAGCAAGGTAACTTGGTACTAACTTACTTTTCTCTTCGAGTGATTCATAAAGAAAATCAATTAAAAAACGACCGGAATAACACGAGTCTAAAAGTAGGTTATAACGTAAATTCCCAGACCATGAAACTAAAGATAACAATTCATACAAATCTCTATAAGTAATCACTCCATCTTTTAAGACGAGCGAACCATTCCTATCTTCTCCATGGCCGGCAAAAGCGATTGTTATACCTCCACCATCCCAATCATCTTCCTTAGTATATTTTGCAAACCATGAACCAATTTCAAAGATTGCATTTCTAACCTCAATCATTGTGGGATTGTCCAACCTCTTATGCCACTTCTCTTTTCCCGAAGCGTACCAATTTCGAGTCCAATACTCCTCAAAAAAATTAACGTCAGCTGTTGTAAAATCTAATTTAGAAAATGCTCTCTGTCTAATACCAGTAATATGCCTTTCGATTCCTTCTGAGTAAAGAGGACCTTCCGCTGCTATTGATAAGTATGCTTGATAATATCTTATTTTCCCCATTTCCTTATCCCCCCATAAAAAATTCTATATTTTATTTCATAGAAACATTACATCGATTTCGTATTCCCTAATTATTAACGTAACTTTCCGAAATGTTTTTATTAAAGATTGTCGATTATATGACAATCATAATTATATGATAAACATCGACTATGACCAGAATCCGTAAGTATCGTACTTGAGAAACACCTATAACATTTTCTAAGCTATTTGGTCCGTGTATTACGAAAGTATTAGACAACTTATTTTTTCTAAAATCTTTTTTCATTATAGTACTGAATGAATTCGTATACTTTTTTTATGCCTTGAAGATTGATTTGCGAACCATCTCGTTTTCGTATTACGAAAACGAGATGACGGAGGTATTGCTTCGACGCCTTCCTGACCGGCTTCAAGAAGATTTTGACGACTTGAAACTTGTGAGCATGGATTTTCTTTGTGATGTGAAGGAAGGGGAACGCTTGACCCACCTCACCGTCTTTTTCAATACCAATATGATTCGACGGAATCGTCGTACATAAGAAAAAGGAACGATTGTATACATGTATATGTGTATACAATTTTTAAAAGTCTTCATTTCTGTAGGTTCATGAACAAGGACTGAACTGGCTCTGGACGGGGAATCGTTCTATAGAAAACCGGAAGGGGTGAGACTTGATGGACGAGGGGCTGCTTGATGACTATGCGTTCGAAGGATTGGATCCGTTCGTCCGAACCGTGTTCTCGGAATTGATGGAACATACCGAGTGGATGCGTGTCGTCGACAAGGAGCGTTGCGTCGAGAAGGTCGTCCGGTTCGACGAAGGACGGAACTCGCCTTATTTCCGGGTGTTGATCTATTTGGACGCAGAAGAGCGTCCGATCAAGAAAGTATATCTGTACGGGACATGGGTGGTGGCAGATGGGGATGTCAGCTTCGTCGTCTCGGAGCTATCAAAGGGTGTATTCGAATATGAAGTGATGCACGTCCATTGGCTCATCAAGTACCGGTTCGAGGATTGGGGCGTGTCTGAGGACGGTGCATGGGAGAAGGAATGGTGATACGGGCTCATGCGTAAGAACAACGTCATGACCAAGAGCGTGGGCGCGTCTGGTGACACGCGACGAAAACCCGCGAGCGGTCGCGGGTTCAGGTCAATGCTGTCGATTATGGCGCCATTCCTGATAGAGCTGGTCTGGGATGTTCATCTGTCTTAACAGCAACGTCTTATGTCGGGGGAATCGCATCAGATAATCGTCGATCTCTGATGTGACGGCGTGAAGAAATCCATCTTGGATGCCCCGGTCTCTCAAGTAAGACAACGCGATAATGAAACTCAAGACATCACTTTGGCCACGGTCATGTTTTTGATAGGCGGAGTGTGTCACACCAAAGCGGGTATGGGTCGGAGAGTAGCTCAGGCGCTTTCGCACACGGTGATTGTACACACGTCCTCCGTGGGCCGCCCAATTTCGGAAGGCGACGAGGATATCGAATGTCTCGGCGAAAGCTTGTTTGGTCTGGTCGGTGATCAACTCTGGATTCATGCCCGTCGCCCGTGCGATGACTTTTGTCTTTGATTCCGGCAACATCAGTTTGAACAGGTATTGAAGGTTCCCGAAGCTCAGTCCCTTCACCAGAATCCAAGGCGGCATGTCATGATAGGTCTCCCGATAATAGGTCATCGGTTGATGGGTCGAGTAATAGACCTCTGAGAAGATCTGCAACAATAGTTCCCGCTCAAATTTCCCTTTGGCGCGCCCACGAGTCATTTTTTTCCCCTGTCGGAAGTTCCTGTTATGTTGATAGTCCTTGATGGAATGGCCGTGATTCTCGGCAAGCACATAGGCTATGACTGAACGTAACAGGTTCTCCGCGGAAAGGGTCGCCGACAGCATCGCGAAACGGATGGTTTTATCGAGTTCATAGAGGTAATAGATTTCCGAGAATGTTGTCCCGGATTCGAATTGCTCTTCTTCACCGTCTATGTTGACGAACAGGTCCTTGTAGCCATTGATGATTTCGTAGTAACTCGTTCGAATCAAGGCCTCTTCTGCGAACATCGGATCATCAATCACCAGTCCGCGCTCGTGTAGCAATTTCAGTTGATCGGTCGTTGACTTGAAGACCTTCTCCGGTTTTGACATGTCTGTGCTCCTTCATAAGCAGTATATGATCAGTATAAAATAAACGGCCCCTTACCGAAAGGTAAGGGGCCGTTGTTGGCTGGTCAGTCCAGCCTGCTCATTGATTACTTATACTATATTCGACCGGTAACAACATGTCAATGACAAAGCTAAATATAATAGCACAGGTTCAGCAAACAAGTAAAGAACTTTTTAACTAAATATAGATGTAAAGGATGGATTATCGTGTAGATAAGACTATATGTAGTATCTATGTGGCAAGTGAAAAAATGATGTTTGTGTTCAATCGTCACATCATTATGTAGTCAAACTCTATGGGTAACACTTCATGACGGGGAAGATAAAATAGATTTACGTCAGGTAACGTTGAACTACCAAAAACATGTTCCAGTAAATGTCTCGACAACGCACCAATTGAATCGTTCTTCGGTCATTTGAAGGACTATGTCACCAACCGCTCGTGCAAATCGCTCGAGGAGGTCCGAGAAATGGTCGGCGACTACATAAGCTATTACAACTGCGAATGCGGTCAATGGAACCTAAAAAAGATGACCCCGGAACAATATCGGGGCCATCTGATCGCCGCATAGAACACGTGGGCTTTTTATTAAACTGTCCATTTTACGGGGCTCAGTTCACTGTCACATGGGAAGGGATTATGAAGGGTGGTCGGAACTTTGGCATCGCCCGGTAAATTGTTTGTCACTCTTTGGTAAATAAGATTGCAAGACTGGTACATTTCAATGGACGTAATCATATTGCATTGAGATAGGGTGTACATGACTTTTTTCCATGACAAATAAACTGATACATTTTATCACTACGGTTCACGTCTGTGTAGTGCAAAATAGGAGTGGTTCTTACGCAATGTTGGTGAACGATGATGAGCGACCGTCTGAAGTTGGTCGCTCATTTTTTTGCAATATCAATGAGCAGGGCTCGGCTCAGGATTGCGACAAAGTACCCGAATCCTGAGCAAGT
>NZ_SJUS01000042.1:0-7129 GCF_004337085.1 Exiguobacterium sp. SH5S13
TTACAACTGCGAACGCGGTCAGTGGAACCTAAAAAAGATGACCCCGGAACAATATCGGGGCCATCTAATCGCCGCATAGGACATACGGGCTTTTTATTAAACTGTCCATTTTACGGGGCTCAGTTCATTTTTTGTAGACTGTCTCTAATGAGTAAAATTGATTCGAATGGGAGAGCGTAAAATGGGCAATCATCGGTGGCTAAGACGGCTGTGTAATAGCGGATTGAAATTATTGAAACGAGAGTGTTCTAGTCAGGGTGTGAAGGATCTAGATAATCTGTTTCAGCAGGGGACAAGCAGTCATTTAGAGCATTTTCATGTATTCACCTTGGAGGAGACCGAGCCGGATCAAACGGTTGATCCATTATTGACACGAGAGACAAAGACAAGGCGCTATTGGGATTCCGGTTGGAGAATATCGTACGACAATCCTGAACGAATCATCGAGGGCTTCTCTAAGTTTCACGTCAAACCATCACTTAAATTGGCGGCCTATCAATATCAAGTAGGCGACAACGGAAATGGAATCGTATGGGCAATCCCGGCTGACAAAACTTTACCGGAACCGGACGAATGTAGACGGTTAAAAATACAATTTCTATCACCACCCAAGCCGAGTTTCGCCCGCGACGAGTTCATGGAGGCGATTGACGGAGGCAACACTCCCTTGTCTTAGCTACAGGCGGGGATCGCTTATCACGAGCTTCAAGAGTTTGGTGCGATGTGGCACGAAATCAGCTGGGGAGACGATTCCGGACTTGATGCATCCGCATTTCTATTATAATCACTAAAGACGCCCGGTCGTCGTCTTTTACACGATGAACCCGATTAGGAGCATTACCTTAAATCGTTATGAACATACATTCAAGTCTCACGGTTATCGATTGACGTGTAAACCAACGCCCGGCGATATCAGCTACTATTGAGGAATTGTGAACGTCACAGTTCAGCGTCGGATGGATGATGAAAGATTGAGAAGTAATAAAGGTTTTTGGGGGAGGCGACGTCGAATAAGTGACTGATAAAAGAATTCTAGCAGATGCTGAAATCGTTCTCACCTTTAAAATTTCAGAATAGAAGAAAGCCTCATTGAAAACGTTGAATGAATTGATTCGTACGTATACGTCGACCGTCAAACAAGGCGACATGCTAATGACGTATCGAGGCATCCTCGAATTCATGGGGAGCTTGCAAGCCCGTTTCATCAAGAACGGATACGAGATGAGCGGCCTTTATCCATAGATGTAAAAGGTGCATCCATCATTTTTTTGTTATATAAACATAAAAAAATCCTTGATGGTATTTTCGTTTTTAAATTGAAATAATTACAATTTTTATGATGAAAAATTCTATATTATTGTTAGTCATTACTATAAAATTGAACTTATACAGTCACACTAAGGAGGAATAAAATTGTCTTTGCCTACACCAATTGGGAAGCAGAGGGAAGTACTGTGCTTGCCTGAAGAAGGACACTATGTTGTATTAGGTACGGCCGGAAGTGGGAAAACAACTTTAGCAATTCATAGGGCAGCATATCTATCTCATCGAATAAAATCGGATGAAAGAGTTTTACTTGTGACGTTTAATAAATCCCTAAGAACATATTTGAATTCTCTAATAAATGATGATGGATATTTAGAAAAAGTCGATGTTAGAAATTATCATGCTTTTGCAAGAGGTTATTTAAGTAGCAGAGGCATGCTTAGGTCTAATGAGATAGTACCCTCAAGTAAATTAAAGCTTAGGTACATAGAGATGGCTATTGAAAATGTTAAAATGGAACATGGAAACCATCAGACTTTACATAGAAATGCAGAAGTTTTTTACGAAGAAATATCGTGGATACAAAAAATGGGGATTTTTTCAATTGAAGAATATGAAGATGCGGAAAGAATAGGGCGATCAGGTACTAGAATTACTAGGGACAAAAGATATCTTTTCTTCTTAGTTTATGAATCGTATTTAAAGATACGAGCAGAAGATAACTATAAATACGATTGGGATGATATCGCTAATACAGTTGTTAATGAACTTGAAAATGATTCAAGTGAAAAAATGTACCAACACATTATTATTGATGAGGGACAAGATCTCTCTCCAGCTATGCTTAAATCGTTAAGTTTAGCGGTTGCTGATAACGGAAGTCTTACTTTTTTCGGGGATGTAGCTCAACAAATATATGGTGGGAGAATCTCTTGGAGAAATGCAGGATTGAACGTGATGAACGACAGCATTTGGAAGTTTGATCAGAATTATAGAAATAGCAAAGAAATTGCTAATCTGGCTTTAAAAATATCAAATCAACCGTTCTTTAAGAAACATGTTGATTTGGTCATTCCTAAAAACCCTATAGCTTCTGGACCACTTCCGGTACTGTTAATGTTCCGTAGAGAGTTAGAAGAATTGCAGTGGGCAGCTGAAACAGCTTCTCAATTATGTAGAACTCAAACTGTCGCGATTTTATTTAGGACTAGAGAACAGTTATCAAAACTGAGGGGTTATTTAAAAGAAAAAGGTATTATACCTCAAGAACTTAGCGGATATTTAAGGGACTGGGATAATAATCCTGGTGTTTCAATAGGAACCTTTCATTCAGCTAAAGGATTAGAATTTGATGCAGTGATTATTCCACATTGTAGTACCGATAGATTACCTAATATTGAAAAAGTGGATTCGCTAGGAGATCGTGATGAAGCGTTAGGAGAAGAAGCAAAATTAATATATGTTGCTGTTACAAGAGCTAAGCGGATATTAGTAATATCTTATACGGGAGAATTGACTGAAATAATTCCAAATGACGATTCTTTATTCCAAAAAACGAGGTGAATTTAATGGATGAGATGTTGATTAGGGAGGAGTATCTAAAAAGGAACATCACAAGATTATGTCATATTACTCGTTCCCAAAAAGCTGTACATATACTCAGCTCGGAAGATGGAATAACAGCTGTCGACTTTTTGGACGAAGCCTTATATGAAGCGAACGATCCTATAAGACTGGATGGAAAAAAAGAGTATATAAATTGTTCTCTTCAATATCCTAACCATTGGTATTGGAGAAGAATTAAAGATATAAATCCTTTGTTTAAAGACTGGGTTATTCTTCTTATTAATCCAGAGCTATTAACATATCAAAATACCTTATTCTGTCCTGTTAATGCCGCTAAAAAAAGAGGTGGGTATATTACTAGGGGACATCAAGGGTTTAAATCATTATTTAGCAGTAAAGTTGAATCTCGAAGTAGAACATTACAAATGATGTCTAACTGTCCCACGGATGACCAAGCTGAAATACTAATATATAAAAATGTTCGGAGAAAGGATATCCTTGGTGTGATTGTTGAAAGTGAAGATAGAGCTAATAGTGAATTCATAAAATGGAAAATACTTAATATTCCACAAGTGGATATATTTATTGCGCCGAGTCTATTTGATGGTAGTTGGAGTACAATGGTTCGTCAGGGGATAGTCCCTATTGAGAAAAAATATCAAGGGGGTGTTTGAATTGGAAAAATCAGAAGTTGAAAGACTTGATAAGCAGTTCTCTGCGTTAGTTTGCGCCGCCGTAGGCGATGCGCTAGGTTGGCCTCAGGAGCAAAACAGTAAAAATATTTCGAAAAAAAAACCTACTAAGTTAGATGAGTTCCAGAAATGGACTAGACAGGATGGAGGAAGATTCTGGGGACATTCGGAGGTCATTCAACCCGGAGAATACAGTGATGACACTCAATTAATAATTGCAACTGCCAGGAGCCTAAAATACGGGTCTAGTTGGGGGAAATATTTTTCGAAGGTTGAACTTCCAGCTTGGCTTTCATATGAACGCGGCGGTGGAGGTGCCACCAAAAGAGCAGCTGAAGAATGGAGAAAAAATAAAAAACCATGGGATGTAGAAAAAGAAAATGAGTCAAGCTTAGAAAAATACTTTAATGCTGGCGGTAATGGTGTTGCAATGAGAATTTTACCTCATGTATTTACAAAAGAAAATACTTGGGCTGAAATCCAACATCAAGTATTCTTAAATGGAATTTTTACACATGGACATCCGAGAGCCATATTAGGTGCTTTAGTATACGCTGATGCGTTGATGTATTTGCAAAATAAAAATGATACCTTGGGATATGGGGAACTTATAGAATATTTGATTAAACGATCTGATGAGTGGGGTACATTCCCGAATGTACAAAAACTTGATAGTTGGATGAATGCCGCAAATAAAGTATTTAATAATAATTATCTAGAAGTTTGGAATAAAACGAAACAAGAAATAATTAATCAACTTGCGATTGTTAATCAGGGATTAAATAAAGGTGCACTTGATATCGGAAATGAAACTCTAGAACAGTTAGGGTGTTTTGATAAAAAGATTAATGGTGCAGGGACAGTTACTGCAACTGCTGCTATTTATCTTGCATCGAAGTATGCAACTAGTCCGAAAACAGCGATTGTTGAAGCTGCACACTTGAATAAAGCGGATACGGATACTTTGGCTTCGATGGTAGGCGGACTATTAGGAATTTTGCATGGGACAGAATTTCTGCCTACGTCGTGGTTAAGTGTTCAAGATTATTCTTATTTTAGTACATTGCTCAATCAAGGAACAAAAAATGAAGAGGAAATCGAATCTCCTTTATTTGACTGTAGTAAAGTTGGGATGAAAGAAAAGCTAAAAAACATTCAAAGAGGAGACTTGCTGAAGGTTGAACCATTCGGAGAAATCACTTTGGATGACGTAGTTTTCTATGATTCTAATAACTCACAAATTATTAAAAACTTAAAATTTGTTAGTGAAGATGGTCAAGTTATTTTTGTGAAAATTTATGAAAGAAAAGTACTTAAAAACAACAGTTTAAAGAAAGAAAGTGTAGCATTAGAAAAGAATAATAGTTCCTTGAAAGGGCTAAAAAATATTGATGACCCTCACACTTACAAAGTAGTAATAGATGCAAGAAAGTTAAGAGGGTTTGCAAATCTGGTTCCTGAAGAACTCGAATTTAATCTATGCTTACAATTGATTGCCGATATTATGGATGAGATTGAAAGAAGTCAGTATGTTAAATCAAATAAGCTAAACTTTCAGATAATTGAAGCTAAGTGGAAAAAGCACAATATTAATTATGATTATATAATAAAAATCGCGAATGTTATTCAGAATTATTGAAAATGAAAAACATTTATGATGTAGGATAGTACAATTGTTTTTTGTGCTCTAACATTGTATTAGGGCTAAACTACATGAGTTTAAAAATATGAAATTTAGAAATAGCCGATTTAATTTATCTATGACTTATCTAGGTTAACTGTTAATTATTTTCGGGAAAGGTAGATTTAAAAATGAGCCTAATTCTTTTAAGGTAGTTAAGAGTACGGTCACGAATGTTATAGAAAGAGCTTTATTTGAGGTCCTAAAAACTATAGAGGTTATCGTGAGAACTTGATTCACTCATGATAACCTTTTATTGTTTCATTAGGAATGTTGAATATTATGTATCGACATAATAGAATGGATAAAGTGATTTTATTGGACCAGAAACGAAAGGGAATGATTCTATATGAACGAAAACTTCTGGCGCGACCTACCGCGTCCATTCTTTATACTTGCCCCAATGGAAGACGTGACCGACGTCGTCTTCCGCCACGTCGTCGCCCACGCCGGCCGACCGGACGTGTTTTTCACCGAGTTCGCCAACTCGGACAGCTACTGCCACCCTGAAGGAAAAGGTAGCCTCCGTGGACGCCTGACGTTCACCGAGGACGAGCAGCCGATCGTCGCCCACATTTGGGGCGACAACCCGGACTACTTCCGCGAGATGAGCATCGGTATGGCCGAGATGGGTTATAAGGGCATCGACATCAACATGGGTTGCCCGGTCCCGAACGTCGCCAAGCGCGGAAAAGGGAGCGGCCTCATCTTGCGTCCTGACGTCGCGGCCGAACTCATCCAAGCGGCTAAAGCCGGTGGCATCCCGGTCAGCGTCAAGACGCGTCTTGGCTTTTCGAAGCTTGACGAGTGGCGCGACTGGTTGACGCACGTCTTGAAGCAAGACATCGCCAACTTGTCGATTCACTTGCGGACGCGCTCCGAGATGAGTAAAGTCGACGCGCACTGGGAGATGATTCCGGATATCATGAAATTGCGTGATGAGATTGCACCGGATACGCTCATCACGATCAACGGCGATATCCTCGACCGTCAGATGGGTCTCGAGCTCGTCGAGAAGTATGGCGTCGACGGCGTCATGATCGGCCGCGGGATTTTCAAAAACCCGTTCGCGTTCGAGAAAGAGCCGCGTGAGCATTCGATGGAAGAACACCTCGATCTGCTTCGTCTCCAACTCGACCTTCAAGACAAGTTCCAAGACGACGTGCCGCGCTCGATCTCGAACTTGCACCGGTTCTTCAAGATTTACGTGAAAGGTTTCCGCGGGGCGAGCGACCTCCGTGTGAAGTTGATGGATACGAAATCGACAGACGAAGTGCGGGCATTGCTCGATGCGTTCGTCGAGAACTATCACAAAGAAGAAGCGGCGCTCGCCGAGGCGGCGTCGACAGTAGAATGATTTTTGAAGGGATTCAGTGTATACTGGGTCCCTTTCTTGTATGCAAAACAGCAAAAGGAAATGGAATGTAGGAAATGAAACGTTTGATCAGGTTGATTCGTATGAAGTAAATTGAAAGAAGTGGAGAGTGAAAATGAACGAATGGCGCGAATCAGCGGTCGGACTTGGCCTTGTTTTCGGAACGGCTGCCGGGATGATCATCTCTCTATTATTCGGTTTTACGGTTGCATACGGGATTGTTGTCGGCTCGATAATCGGCTATTTGATTGGACTCATCATTTCCATTCGCGCGATGAAACAATGACTATGATGATATAAGAGTGGGAGGCAAATAACATGAGTGAATTTCAATTTATGACGAGCGATAGACCGCTAAAAGAAGTCGAAAATCCATATATCGAATTCTTATCCATCAACGAGTGTGTAGTGCAAAATAGGAGTGGTTCTTACGCAATGTTGGTGAGGTAGTGATGCTGACATTATGGGAATAAAATCAAAAAGGATTGATTCCCATGAACGAGTTAGAATTCCTGGATAATCGATTGCGTGTCACGAATGTTCACTCAC
>NZ_SJUS01000043.1:0-6832 GCF_004337085.1 Exiguobacterium sp. SH5S13
ACAAATCCTGACAGAGCTCCTGCAGGCGCTCATGCAGACCGAGGGCATCGAGGACATCATGACGACGGACCAGTTCAAACCGACGTTCCTCGAGACGGCGGAACATGTCGTCCAGGAACGCATCGAGTATCGAAAACAGAAGAAGGACACACTAACTTTTGAGAGAGGATGAACCCCATGCGACCACTTGATTGCCCTTTCACGATAGGACAACTGTTGACGCTTTACAACTCGAGCGTGAGTTGCACAAATTTTTTAAAGAATTTAATGTCCTAAAAAAACCTTGAAAAGCAGTTAGCTTTCCGAGGTTTCGAGATTATTTTGCTTCAAGTCCAGTATGCTTTTAAACTTATTTACTTCCAGTTCTCTAACGTCCAGCCTTCTGAGACTCGCTCGACTAATAGCGGATAACTCCATGTATCCCAAGGAGATAACTGGATTTGTTCTTCTGTTAACTCATAGACCACATCGTTATACCAAGTGACATAATCTACGATGTGCCACCCAATAAGATTCCCCTCGTCATCTGTTATCTCTGTTCTAAATTTTCGAGGGATTTTAAAGTCCGGAGGTATGTCATAGTTCGAAATGGCTTCAATGATCTTTTGTCTTTTAGCCGGTTTGAGTGAACAATGTAATAGATACGCTTCTTTCCCCGAGACTATTTCTTTAAGGTTTTCTGGAGGTTTTTCATATACACCGGGCAATATTCTTACCAACTCGCCTATCGTTTTATCTTCATGAACATATTGAAGATAAGCCTCCCCGTTAGGCGTGTTAATCTTAAACACATCACCGATTTTTATTCTTGTCACCCTGATCACTTCCTATAATCGATAGATTTCAATAATTGGTATCTTTTCTTTCGGGACTCAATCGACCCATCTAAAGGATTCCCTTAAGTACCTAATTTAAGACTGTTTCCTGGCTGCCTATGATTTCGTTTTGGCAGTTAAATTCATATGCTTTGTCTATCTCGGTCCAGGCCATCGACCATATCGTAGCCGGACACAAACAACTGGCCGACAAGAAGTGGGACATGTAGCTCCTCACCCGCTCAATCGGCACACAAATCTCACATCGTATCGAGAGGACATCATGACGGACTAGTTCAAGCCGACATTCCTAAAGACGGGGAACGTGTCGTCCAGGAACGCATCGAGCACCAAAACAAAAAAACATACTAGCTTTTCAGAGAGGATGAACTTCATGCGACCACTAGAACGCCCCTTCACGATGGGACAACTGTTGACGCTTCAATCCGATACCGTCACGGTCCTCATCTATGGAAAACGGTATGACATCTCGATATCCATATCTGAGTATCAGCTTTTAACCGCCATCTCGCAAGACGAAATCGTCATACTTCCCGTCAATTTCGAACGGACGCGGCTGTTACTCGACATTTCGGAATCGTCGCCACAACTCGAACGTGAACTGAATGAATTTGCGGATAGTGATGAATCTGTCACCGACTTGTTGAAGGAAGGAGTCTGAAACGATGGCCAAGATGAAGACGAACGAAGAACGAAAGGCCGAGCTCGAGGCCTTGACGGAACAGATGGGAAAACAGATCGACAGCTACTTCGAGAGTCCAGAGAAAATCCGGGAACATCTACAGTTCCTCGGCAAGTTCCATCAATACTCGATGCGGAACGCGGTCTTAATTGAGTCCCAGTTCCCCGGCGCGGTCGCGGTCGGCTCTTATCCGTTCTGGGAGAAGCAAGGCGCACAGGTCCAAAAAGGTGAGCGGGGTATCAAGGTGTTCGTCCCGAACCCGGTGACGTACGCCCTGCACAAAGACGAATGGGTACCGCTCAGCAAGGCACCGAAGCCGGTCAAGGATGGTGTGAAACAAGGAAGAATCCCGTCACGCAAAATGATGTATTTCAAAATTGGTCACGTGTTCGAGTATACGCAGACCGACGCGCGCGAGAAAGGAATCGAGGTCTCGGACATCTTCAAACGGTATCACCGGGACGGCGGGTTGGAGAACGAACAAGACATCCGTGACGCCTTGACGACGCTCGCGGATGCCCGGAATGTGACGCTCTTGGAGGAACCGCTCGACGAGATCGGGACGGCGAAGGGCTGTTACTATCCGGAGCTACATGCGATTGCCTTGAACCCGCGGAACTCATCGATCGAGGACATCACGGTTCTGATCCATGAGCTCGCCCATGCGGAGCTGCACAATCAGGAACGGAACCTCGAACGAGACAAACCGCTCACTGCACCCGAGAAGGAGTTCCAAGCCGAGATGGTCGCTTATGTCGTCTCACATCAACTCGGGTTCCCGACGGACGACTTTTCGCTCTCCTATCTGGCCGGTTGGACGAAAGAGAAGGAGCTCCTCGACAAGGAACAGCTGTTGCAGGAGGTCCATCAGACGTCCGCGACCTTCCTTGACCATATCGAGTCACACTTAGAAAAGGTACACACCTTGGAGCAAGAGAAAGAACAGAGTCCACTCGAGTATATCGAGCAACTGAATCAGCGTATGGGATGGAAAGACGCTGACCTCAGTCTTTATGAACGGTTGCATGTCGTACAAAGTGTGTCTCCCGAGGAGGTGGAGCCCTATCTGAACGCAAAAGCGACCCTCGAGACGAACCTGAAGGTGGATCATGTCGATGAGCCGCTCATGTATATTCATGGTAAGGGATTCGGATTCCAGTCATTCGGTTTCGCCAACAATCACGACTTCGATGAAGACACCATTATCGCCTATACGGTGGCCTTACCGAATCAGCCGTTGATTAGTGGTCACTTCGACCCTGAAAGAACTGTGCATCCTCTTCACGACTTGGAAAAAAACAATAAAGTTGAAAAGGCACTCCTCAAAAATCTTGAAGAGCGTTGGCATGACGTTTTGCTTGAAGAAGAAAAAAAATCTCTACCAATAACCGCTCTGTTGAATATTGAACGATTAATATAAATAGTGGCAGATGAAGAATATTTACACTAAATACTCACAAAGCATTAGTTTTGCTTTTGAGATTAGGCTAGGCCCGTTAACCTTTGGACAAAAACAAAGTATGTCCCGAAAGGGCAACTGTCTCGACAATGCGGCCGTCGAGAGCTTCTTCGCCGTGCTCAAGTCCGAGCTCCTTTATCTCAGGAAGTTTGAGGACATGGCTCATTTCAAACAGGAGCTCGAGCGCTACATTGAGTACTACAATCATCGTCGCATCAAGAAACGACTAAAGAACCTGAGCCCGGTGGAATACCGGACCCAGGTTCTCGAAGTCGCCTGACTAATTATTTAGTGTCTACTACTCAGGGTACAGTTTAAATTTGATTAATTAGTTTATTTTTTTATCACTATAATTAAAAAAGGAGACCAGTCACGTAATTTTGGTGACCAGCCCCCTCTCTGATTATTTGAGAATATTTTTCCACTTTAGGTACTTCTTCTTTTCAACATAGATACCACCAATCTCATCATCTATGAAAAAGTTGATACTCGAATCAAGTGGTATCGGGTCTAAATTCGAATATACTCTATCTATTTTTCCTAGACCCTCTTCAATATACTCCTTAGCTTTGTCATTCTTTCCTCTCTCTAAGTAAAACGTAGCTAAATCAAAATAAGGATTAATAAACTCTGGGTAATTCTCAATAGCATTTAAAAGGTAATATTGATATAGTCTATTGTCAACGTTCCAGTAACTTTTAGCCAAAGTTATAGACAAGACAGCTTTTGACTTGAAGTCCATGACTGAAAAAAAATTACTAATTTCTTTTCGATCAGAGTCATTTAATCCACTCAAAAAAATCTCTTTAAAGTACATCTTCAATGCGTAATAAATATGGTTAGCCGGAAACAACGTGTAAGCTTTTTCAAGATACTTTGTAGCGCTCTCATAGTCCTCCAATGGAGTCATTAACTCTATGGAAATCAACAAATCCCATAATTGTTTACAATGTGGGTTATTTTCAATCATCAAGATACATTTTTCTTCTGCGGCTTCAATTTCTTGTAATGAAATCAATTTTTGAATTTCATTAATCTCTAAATTCAAATTCATCTTCCCTTCCTTTCTAAGCAACAGAGTTGTTTAAATTACATACGGATTAGGTTTCCTATTGCTCTTCCAGAATGACCTCTAAACATGTTAACATTTTTTACTACTCCATTAGGTAGTACATAGAAACGTATTGTTACCTTATGTCCATTTATATAAGTTCTAATTTCGTTAGAACCTACTTTGACTCTACGTGCTTTTTTTATTATATCTATAGATTTATTAAATATTGCCTTTTGGCTACTGCCAAGCCTCATTATCCCGCCATTGATATGTTTAGTAGAAAACATATGGTTTTTTACATTGTTGTATAAGTTTTTAGAAAATCTGAGATGATAAAAACCTTGATACAGTTTAGCTGTGTTAGGGTAATAACCTCCTCCACCGCCTCTGTATGCATTTGATCCGTACCCCATTTTATCATGTTGCCACATTAATCCATCGGGATCTATACGGATAATAGGGTTATTCATCACATAACTATATCCATTTGCCATTTCAATTGATTCGTCACTGTCCAATAAAGGATCAACTGAAAGGAAGACAGCATTTTCTGGATTGTAATAGCGCGCCATCAAATAATAAAGCGCCAAATCTTCGTCGTAATAGTATGACGCATAACGAATTGGTTGACCTGTCAGCTTTGGATCTACGGTGTCCGTCGGGAGCGGTTTGCCCCACGTGTCATAGGTGTATTTGGCAGCAACTTTCCCATCCATATCCGTGATTGCTACAATATCTCCGCGGTAATTTCGTTGATAATTGTACCATGTTCCGTTTGTTTTGAGTCCGACAAGGATATGGTCCGCGTTATAGACGTACTCCCGAATCGGTTTTCCAGCCGTATCTGTCTCGGCCATCAATCGGTTCGAGTCTCCGTCGTAATGGAAGCGGATCGTACCGCTCGGTCCAGTCTTTTGAATGCGACGCCCTTGTTCGTCGTACATGAACTGCCATTTCTTTGTGCCGTTGACTTCTTCGATCGCAGTCAGTTTCCCCAGACCGTCCCATGAATATTTCAGACGTCCGTCATTGATCCGGTTCCCGTCTGCATCATACGCAATGGCTTGACTCTTGAACTTCGTCATCCGGTTGGAATCATCAAATTCAGCTATGACTTGGTTATTGATATGCGTGCGGTTCCCACGTTTGTCATACGCATAGCTGACTGTCTGTCCGTCAAGGATCTTCTCTTCAATCAATTGATTCATCGCATCATAGGAGTAACTTGCAGTTTTCCCGTCTTTTTTAAGGACTGAAAGGTTTCCATATTGATCGTAACTATATCGCTCAAATGCAATCTGTTTGTCACCAGCAGAGGCGGACCAGGCTGACACTGCCCCGGTCTCATCGAACTCGACCAATGACTCCCCGCCTTGTCCCGGCATGGTGATCTGAGTCGTCTTGCCATTCTCATTGTGACGGAAAGCCCAATGTTGACTATCGACAGTTACTCCATGGTTCCGTTTGGCGACATCATAAGTGAATTCACGTTTCGTTCCCGCTAACGTGATGGAGAGCGGAAGCTCGGTTCCGACACCGTTGACATCTTGGTAATCCCATGACTGAAGGACCTGGTGATAATCCGTCAGCTTCAACACACGACCTTTACCTGCATCTTTCGTATCATATTCGTATTTCTTTAGTTTCGCACTGTCGTTCCCCATTTGAATGGAAACAAGGTCGCCCGAGGTCGCATCATAGCCATATTTGAATCGTGTTGCATTGGATTCTTTTAGCTCGGTAATTTTTCCCTCATCGTCATAGACCTTTCCGAGTCTTTTTCCGGATGGCAAGATGGTTTCTTTTAAGTTGCCCGTATGGGGCTCATAAACATATTGAGAGCGTTGTCCCCCTGGACGGTCCACAGAAGTGATACGACCTTTTGCATACGTGTATGAAGTGATTTTTCCATCAAACGTTTTTTGTGTGACTTGTCCTTTCTTGTCATAAACATAGGAAATGACAGTCCCGCTCTCCGCGGTCGTCGTCGTCAAACGGCCTAGTAGATCATAGGTGTTCGTCCGTGTACGATTCCCTTGATCGACGGTTAAAACATTTCCGAACGCGTCGACCGTATTGGTCACTGGAAGTTTCGTCAGCCCGGCGTCTTTTAAAACGTGGTTTCCTTGCTTGTCATATGTCGAGTCAGACACGACTCGTCCGATAGATGCCCGGACCGCATCGATAAGAATGGTGCCAGTCGAACCGTTCTTGATGGTGAGATCGACTTTCACGAGTTTTTTGTTCTGATCTGACGTCAATTGAATCGTCTGACGTTGCCATGTCGTGTCATTGTCTTTTCCGGTATAGTCTAGCGCATGGAATGTGGCTGTTTTCTGTACCGTCGTTCCGTCCTCATATGTCGCTTCCACATTTAGTGAATCTGTTTTCGAGGCCTTTTGTGCCAGGGCACTCACATAGAACGGTTTTGCTATCGATTGGTTAACAAAACGTGCATTACAACACCGACAACATCCACGTCCATGTCGCCATCGTCGAGACGAGTCACATGCGCGAGCGCGGTAAACGAAAACCAAAATCGATCGAGCTGATGAAGTCGAAGGTCATCCACTCTCTCGCCGACCGGACAAAAGAACAGGAGAAACTGAACGCGTTCATAAGAAACGAGTTGGTCGCCCATAAACGGAACCGGAAGATCCAAACGCTCCCGAACCGTGTCCTGCGTCCCGAGCTCGTCCGTCAATTCAAGGACATCTATGAACGGTTGCCGGAAGATAAACGACAATGGCGCTACAACATGAACGGGATGCAGCCACTCCGTGAATCGCTCGACCGTCTGA
>NZ_SJUS01000044.1:0-6761 GCF_004337085.1 Exiguobacterium sp. SH5S13
TCCATCGCGTCGAAATCATACATAGTGATGACGACAGTCATCGGATGAGGAACCGGAAATCATTGTTTTCGGCAGAAGTGTAAAAGGCAAACGAGCAAAAAGTGTCAAAATCAACTTGACGTCTACAAGATTATGAGTCACCTTCCTTTTACATATTAAATTGTACCATATTTTCTATCAAATTACCTTTCGACATTTTAATCAACTTGTAAATATCACTGTTGTTTTTGGGTTTACGTTGAGACGTTGTGCTTAACTTCCTATTATTCGTCATACAAAAAAATTGCCCGTTCATTGAACGAGCAACCAGACTTCTCCTGTATAAATATCATCCTCATCTTGAATCCGCTCGTGGAACCGATGCACCTCGTCATCCGCTGAGGCGACGAGCTTTTGTTGAAACACATCATCTAAGGGCAAGGGCGTCCATGTCTGTTCTGGCGAGTCACGTTTCATAAACACCTTCAATCGTGCATCATTTTCAAACACGAGGAGTTCGGACTGCCAAAGCGTCGGTAGGTCCAACAAGACGACGACCCGGTAACGCTCCTCTTCTCGGAGACGCACGAGACGGGAGGCCCCCTCCGTCATCGCCTCGATGACCGCATATTGAATCCGGCTGTTCTCTTGCACGGACAGTAAAAAAGGTTGATCGATTGGGATTTTATTATGCCAATATCCGTCATGGAACGTCGTCGGGAACGAATAGGTCTGTTCGTCGATATACGTGCGCAATCGTTTCAATCTTCGTCTGACACCGCGTACTTTCGCCCGTCTCCTCAAGACGTTGTCCCTAGTACAGCGTCGATTTGCCGCTGGTGATGTCGGTCATGTTCGATGAACTCGGTGACGATATAGGCAAGCGTGTAAGAAACACCCTCATGTGGAGAATGGGTCGCCCCGTTCGCCGTCGTGTGCGAATTCAGCGTCTCTTGACGCAATGACCGCAGCACTTCTATGAGTGAACTCCGACTCGTTTTGGCTAATTGGAGAACGTTTTCTCCCGAGAGACGTTTCGCTTTTTGGGTCGCCCGCGCGTTAAACGAGTCGAACTCAGGGAAGATCATCCCTTCTCCGTTCTTCACGGCTGGGATGATGACGTTCAACAGATGGTTGTCCCAATGGGCGATGTGAAGGACGACTGCTTTGATTGACCATTTGTCGGTCGCAATTGGCTTTTCCCACATCGATTCATCCAATCTCTCTAACGTGTTTAGCCAATCTGTATAGGATGCAAATTCGTCGATGACGTTTGAACGATTAGTCATGAATCTGTCCCTCCTCAATTCATAAGGTAAGGAAATTGTATCATGTTCGATTACTTCTGTTCCGGTCATATTTTTCTATCCTTGGTCAATCAAGCAACGCTTGACGGAAGCGATTGATTCTCACAATGATGACTTATACATCTAGCGAGATGGACACTTTCTTTTTGAATTGTGGAGTTATCCCGTCGATTGAAATCGAACCGTAAGTGACCGTTAAGCCTTCTGGCGTCGGGACAATAGAAAGGGAAAACGCATTTAGCCAGTCCGCTGACGTCGGAAATACCCCAGGGGCCCAATCCAGTTCAAGTTCGTGCCCAGCAATCGCGTACGAGAATGGCACATGACGATACACGTCGACGAGCAGTCGTTCGATTTGCTGTGTGAACGCGGATCTCGATGCAGGATGTGAAACGACATCTCCCCAGTTCAAATCGATGAGAATCCCGACATAAGTGTCCATCACTTGAAGGGACACGGTCATCACCATATCCACGCCTCCAAAATAGTTGCTTCGTAAATGGATAGATCCGTAATGCCCGATCCGAGCAAAGTCGGTATCTGTCGTTGTCGTCCAATCGTTCCCCGCTTCATCCTGACTGAATGTCACGTTTGTGATTTCTCCACCGCTACTTAACAGTTCCTCACATACATTTTGAGCAAGTTTAGGTAACGGATAATGGCTCGGATAAGCCATCCCGATGGAAATGAATCCGCCTGCTTGATCCATTCGAACACCTCCTTTTTCAATCATACAAAAAACGGCACCGTTAGGAACGGTACCGCGCTATGTTTGAGCCTCAGATGTTTATGCTAATGACGCCCTATTCATTCACTGCTTCGATCCATCCTGCATCGTTCGCATCATGCGAGTGATTCGCTTACGCGACAGCAGTCGGGGCAGGAAGGCAACGAGCCGATTCCGTCTCCCTGGGATGATCAAGGTCTTTCCGTTCATGAAACCACGATACCCGATATCCGCGACCCGTCCTGCTTCCATGATCGTGCCCGTTTGAAACAGTTTTGACGCCTGCATCCCGGAGCGGTCGACGAAACCGGTCGATGTTAACCCTGGACATAAAGCGGTCACCGTCACGTTCGTCCCGCTCACTTCATTTTCGAGCGCTTCTGAGAACGATAACACGTATGACTTCGTCGCGTGGTACACCGACATCAACGGTCCCGGGAAAAAACCGACCATGGAAGACACATTCATGATGCCCCCTTGATTCCGTTCAACCATACCGGGTAAAAACAATTTGGTCATCACCGTCAACGCCTTGATGTTGACGTCAATCATATTCACCTCTTGGTTCATGTCTGTCTCTAAGAACGTCCCGTACAGACCGAACCCGGCATTGTTGACCAAGTAGTCCACGTGGATCCCCTTCTCCTGGAGCTCCTTGTAAATCGCTTCTGGCACTCCCGGTGACGCGATGTCTTTGGCGATGACGGTGACGCCGACACCATGATTGATCCGATAATCTTTAGCGAGTTCTAACAGTTTCGCTTCATTCCGTGACACGAGTACCATCTCATGTCCATCCCGGGCAAAGCGATCGGCCAATTCTTTGCCGATCCCACCTGACACGCCTGTGATGAGAACCGCTTTTTTCATGGCAGTCTCTCCCTCTTTTTCTGCTACAAGCAGTAGTCTCACATACTTCAGAACGTAATGATGACCTTTCCTTTCGGCCGACCCGTCGCAACTAACTGTAGTGCTTCGTTCACTTCATCAATCGTAAATCGTTTCGGATGAAGGGCAGGAACGACTTGGTTCGCCTCCACGACGCTCGTGATTTCTTTGAGTTGTGCCCCATTCGCACGTACGAAGATGAAGCGGTATTCGACGTCATGTTTTTTGGCCATTCGGTCATATTTCGCACCCGCCATCGAAAAGATCGTTTGTTTCCAGAACGGGAGCTGTCGGTCTTTTGCGAAACGTTTATTCGGTCCTGTCCGCAAAGACAGGAGTCGTCCGCCTCGTTTGAGGATGCTCAGCTCTTTCTTGAATTCTGTCGGCCCTAACGTATCAATGACATAATCCACGTTTTTCAAGACGTCCTCATAGTTTTGCGTCGTATAATCCAAATATTGATCGGCACCGAGCTTCAGCGTCCGGTCGCGTGACTCCGCATTTCCACTGACGATCACTGTCAGTCCTAACGACTTCGCGAGCGGAACGGCCATTTGACCGAAACTACCCGATCCCCCCGGAATGAACACAGATTGTCCGGACTGGACGTTTAATTCTTCATGTAGTCCTTGGTAGGCTGTGAGTCCCGTTAAAGCGACAGCTGCTGCCTCTTCGTAAGATAAGTTTTTTGGCATCCTTGCGATGGCAGATGCATCGACTGCTACATATTCAGCGATGGCCCCGATTTTTTCGATCGGCAGACGCGTGTAGACGTCATCCCCGACGGAATAACCGGTCACATGTTTCCCGACCTGTTCGACGACACCCGCCAGTTCGTTCCCGATTGTCAGCGGGAAAGCATAATCTTGAATCAGTTTTACGCTACCGGTCATGATCAACATCTCGAGTGGATTGATGGCGGCGGTCTTTACCTTGATCAACACATCATTGTCCCCGATGTCCGGAACACGTACCTCGTTTACTTGCGCTTCGATTACTTTCGAATATCGACTGATTTGAGCTGCTTTCATCATTTTGTTCATGATTGACTCTCCTTTGTTTGTCTCGACAGATGATCAAATCGCATCTGAATCGAGGAATAGGTTGACGTGTGCGGCAAATCGTCCGAGGAACTGGAACAGATGACCGTGTCCAGAATCCGGATAGACGATCAATTGTGCGTTCGGTATTTTTTCGGCCAAAATGTAACTGTTTTCAGTCGGCACCATGATATCTTTTATCCCATTTGTCACGAGGACAGGTTGTTCGATCGCATGTAGCCATGCATAGTCTTCGCCCGGCTTTTGTTGCGCCCATTTCGCAACGGCTTGTAACTGTGCACCCTAAGTATGATAAAAACCTGTTGATGTTTTTTAGAATGAACGTTCTAAAACAGGTAAAAAAAGAAAGTCAGTCCAACACGCTGAGTGCCAGCGCGATGATGCTTTCTAATTCTTTTTGCGTGTAGTTCGTTTTGATCAAGACACGAAGACCGATCAAGTTGTTGTGCAGGAAACGCGCCATCTGTTCCGAATCGATGTCGGTTGACAGCTCGCCACTGATTTTTCCTTGTTGAATCAACTGTTGGAACATGTCCTCGGTCCGATGGAACATCGTCGTCGCCATCCGGTCTACCTCTTGGTCCAAGAGCGACAATTCGACGGCTGCATTGACGGATAGGCACCCTTTTGGATAGGTTTCAGAAGACCTCAGAATGAATCGAAATATATCCCCGATGGCTGACTTCACGGATTCATGTTGACGAATAATCGTCTCCATCTCATGCGTGATGAATTTTTCATACTCGCCGAGCGATGCTAAGAACAACGAGCGTTTGTCACCGAACGTGTCGTAAATGCTTCGTCGATGAATGCCCATGTGGTCGACCAAGTCTTGCATCGATGTTTTCTCATACCCTTGTTCCCAAAACAATTCCATCGCTTTCTTTAATACAATCGTTTCGTCAAACTCTTTACTTCTCGCCATCTCGATCCTCCTTCGGTCACCACATAGTTTTAGAATGAACGTTCTAACTACACCCTCACTATATCCTTTCTAGAACGATTAGTAAAGAATGAAGTTGATTACACGAAAGAAGAGGAGCATCATCCTCCCGGGACGACGCTCCTCTTCTCGCGATTATCTCCTCAATCGTTAGGAACAAGTTTCCTCTGTCGATTGGAGAGCACATGCTGAACGGGACCGTTCAGCATGTTTACAGCCAGACTGGTAAAGAAAAGAAAACCAAGAACAATACGGTCAAGACACCGACGACCGGACTGAGCGAGCGATAGCCCTTCTTGAACAAGACGATCATCGTGTAGGCGATGAAGCCGAGCCCGATGCCATCGACGATGGAATACGTGAACGGGATCATGATAATGACGAGGATCGCCGGGAAGGCCTGCTCCCAATTGTCGAGCGGCAGATGTTTCACGTTCTGGAACATCATCATGCCGATGATGATCAAGACCGGCGCGATCGCCGTCACCGGAATGATCGCGAACAGCGGCAACAGCAAGAGCGAGACGACGTAAAGACCTGACGTCACGAACGACGAGATGCCGCCGCGTGCGCCGACCGAGATGCCGGCCGCGACCTCGACCGTCGAGACGGTCGGGCTCGAGCCAAACATGGCACCGGCCATCGTCGACAACCCTTGGGCGATCAAACCTTTCGGGGCTTGATCGTCCTTGCCGATCGCCCGCGTCTGATTCTGGATCAGGCTGATGTTCTCGATCAACAAGACGAGCGTCAACACGCCGACCGCGATCAAGAAGATCGGTGATGTCGATTGCGCGAACGACACGTTGCCGAACACGGTCCCGAACGACTCGAAGAACGGTGTGAGCGCGAACTCACCTGTCCAGTCGAGCGTTCCCGTGACAGCGCTCAAACCGACACCGAACGCGATTGTCCAGAGGAAGCTGCTCGGTCCCATCTTCAAGAACAAAAGAATCGCGACGAATAGCGTCAGGAACGCGACCTGTACCGGTCGCTCTCCAAGGTCTCCGATGTGGAGCAGTGCCCCACCACCGCCCGAGACGATACCTGCCGCTTCGAGCCCGATCAAGATGAGGAACAGGCCGAGCCCGACCGTCAGTCCGTCATGAATGATCGGCGGGAACGCGTTCGCGAGTTTCCTCGCCACTTTCGTCACCGTCAGGAGTACGACGAGCGCCCCCGAGACGAGCGAGACGGCGAGCGCGCTCTGCCAGCTCAGTCCCATCTGCAAGACGAGCGTGTACGTGAACAACGCGTTGATGCCCATACCAGGTAGGAGCAACAACGGTAAGTTGAACAGTCCCGCGATGAACGTCCCGATGATACTTGTCAAAATCGCTCCGACGAGCGCTCCCTCGAACGGGAGTCCGGCTTGTGTCAAGATTGCCGCATGTACGGCCGGGATGTATGCTGTCGCCAGAAAGTTCAGCACGCCCCCGTATGTTTCTGTTTTCCATTCTGTTTGTTTTGCCATAGGAATCAATCCTTTGTTGGCACCCTCACCCACCCATGTGAATACACACGAGACTTATTATATCCTGTCTGACTTCAGACATGCAACACTATCATAGTTCAATTCCATCTTTGGACCCAATGTTGAGACGACTCCATCTAAAGGTTCATTTTATAAAATAAGAACAAACGTTCTTGTTTTTAGCATCTTTTTTGCGCGGAATCTGCTATAATAAAGAGGCAGGTTAACGCAGCAATAGTGGGGTCAGCCGTCAATTGTGACCGTCAAGATGAAAAGACAATCTGCGATGATTTAGCCGCAACAATTTCCGATGACTAAATATCTTTCGTCTCCGGCTCGAAGATGACCGAGCGGTTTCTCATTCGATAGCTCTCCTCGTCCA
>NZ_SJUS01000045.1:0-5919 GCF_004337085.1 Exiguobacterium sp. SH5S13
TGGCATCATCGGGATCGCCTCCAGGATGTGTAGTTATAGCCAGTTTAGTCCGAAACGGCAAGGACGTACAGCGTCGCCCCGAGGGCACGCCGACTCCCGGGGGAACAGCGGGCAAGGCGAGACCCAGCAGCGACATCGTCGCGATGCGGCTCGCTGACCGCCCCCAGGAAAGCGGCGTGCCGGACAGGGCGGCTTGAAGGGCAATGAAAGCAGAGGAGCGCCATCCCATCCGGGATGACGCTTCTCTGCTCAAAATTATTTGAAGTTTTTCAGTGCCCTCCAGTTGAAGGGGCTTGATGTTTAGGCAAAAAAAATGAGCACCTCTCTAAAGAGGTGCTCTCGAAAAGTCTACCGCGTCGAACCACGCTCCACAACGTGCTCCCGAAGGAATGTCCGCCGTCTTACATAGACCAGCTCATCGCATGTACTCAACAATACTCGAATGATGCTTCGTCGTCAATCTTTTGTTTTCATCCGCCTTGACATCTCTCCAAAAATTAGGATAATGAAGAGTGTTAGCACTCTTGTATACAGAGTGCCAAAATCGAACGACAAAGGAGAACGGTCATGACAAAGAAACAGTTTCAAGCCGAATCGAAACGAATTTTAGAGTTGATGGTCCACTCAATCTATACACATAAGGACATCTTCCTGCGTGAGCTCATCTCGAACGCGAGTGACGCCATCGACAAGATGTATTACCGCGCCCTCTCGGACGAGGCGATCGACTTCAACAAGGACGACTATTTCGTCAAAGTCGAACTCGACAAAGACGCACGCACCGTCACAATCCGTGACACCGGGATCGGGATGACGGAAGACGAACTCGAATCGAACCTCGGGATCATCGCCAAGAGCGGTTCGCTCGCAATGAAGCAGGCGACGAAGATGGAAGAAGACCACAGCTTGATCGGTCAATTCGGCGTCGGTTTCTACTCCGCGTTCATGGTCGCCGACCGTGTGACGGTCCGGACCCGTTCAGTCGATAGTGACCAAGGATATCTTTGGGAGTCAGACGGCATCGATGGCTATACGATCGAGCCGACGTCTAAACAAGAGATTGGAACCGAAATCGTCTTACACTTGAAAGCCGACACCGAAGACGATACGTATTCTTCGTTCTTAGAGGAATATGAGATCCGCTCGCTCATCAAGAAGCATTCGGACTTCATCCGCTATCCGATCAAACTCGACGTGACGAAACACCGTCCAAAAGACGACTCGGAAGAATTCGAGGATTACGTCGAAGAAGAGACGATCAACAGCATGGTCCCGATTTGGCGCAAGCGGAAGAACGAACTGACGGACGAGGACTACACGGCGTTCTACCACGAGAAGCGCTACGGTTTCGACGAGCCGCTCAAACATCTTCACTTGAACGTCGACGGTTCGATCCGCTATCAGTCGATCCTCTATATCCCATCGACGGTCCCGTACGACTACTACACGAAAGAGTTCGAGAAAGGGCTCGAGCTCTACTCGAACGGCGTCTTGATCATGGAGAAATCGCCTGACTTGTTGCCGGACTACTTCGGTTTCGTCAAAGGGATGGTCGACTCAGAAGACCTATCGCTCAACATTTCCCGGGAGATGTTGCAGCAGGACCGCCAACTGCGCGTCATCGCTAAGAACGTCAAGTCGAAAATTAAAGGCATGCTCGAGAAGATGCTTCAGAATGAGCGCGAGGACTACGAGAAGTTCTTTGACGCGTTCGGCCGCCAAATCAAGTTCGGCGTCTACGACCAGTTCGGCGCCGCGAAGGATGAGTTGAAGGACTTGCTCTTGTTCCACTCGTCGAACGAGAAAAAGCTCGTCTCGCTGAAAGAATACGTCGAGCGTATGAAAGAGGACCAGAAGTACATCTATTACGCGACGGGCGAATCGATCCATCGTATCGATCTTCTCCCACAAACGGAGCGTTTGAAAGAAGAAGGCTTCGAGATCCTCTACTTCACAGAAGAGATCGACGAGTTCGCTATCAAAGTGCTCCAGTCATATGAAGACAAAGAGTTCAAGTCGGTCGCGAGCGGTGACCTCGGCCTCGACGATGAGGCGGCGAATTCGCTCAACGAAGACAATAAAGACTTGTTCGCCTTCATGAAGACCGAGCTCGGCGATCGCGTCAAAGAAGTGCGCGCGTCAACTCGTCTCAAGTCGCACCCGGTCTGCTTGACGGTCGCAGGTGACGTCTCGATCGAGATGGAGAAGATCATGAACACGATGCCGAACGGCGGCGGCATGAAAGCAGAAAAAGTGCTCGAAGTGAACGCCGACCACGCCATCTTCCAGACGTTGCAACGCGTCTATACGGAAGACGAGGCGAAAGCGAAACAATATACCGATCTTCTTTACCAGCAAGCACTCCTCATCGAAGGATTACCGCTTGAAGATCCGGTAGCGTATTCGAATGCAGTATGTGCGTTGATGGCGGAATGATGAACCAAGGCAGAGGGCGACCTCTGCCTTTTTCGTTTATTCTAACTTAGTCATGGTACAATTTAAGAAGATAAAAACATCGGAACCGGGGTGACATATGCTGTTCGAAAAAAACAAACTATACAAACGCTCTGTCCTTCACGATCAATACGGCGGGAGTCGTCAACGTGGAATT
This sequence comes from Exiguobacterium sp. SH5S13, assembly GCF_004337085.1. NCBI lineage: Bacteria > Bacillati > Bacillota > Bacilli > Caryophanales > Exiguobacterium > Exiguobacterium sp. SH5S13. Next base: position 2,612 of record NZ_SJUS01000045.1, read on the forward strand.
AGTACTCCGAACAAACATAAGCTAATCTTTATTTTTGATAGCGGGATGGATGAAGAGTTTGGATACAAGAATGGCTGGAGTGAAGACGACGGTTTATATTATTACAGCGGTGAGGGTCAAGAAGGGAACCAATCTTTTTCTTTTGGAAACAAAGCTCTTCTAAACCATATCGAAAATGGAGAAGACGTCTATCTCTTCGAATCACTTGGAAAAGGTAGTTATCGCTTCGTGGATCAACTTATTTTAATCGGTTACGACATTCAATTCGGAATTGATAAACACCATAACCAGCGCGAAGTAATCGTTTTTGCATTCGAACCGCTACACGTTGTTCAAGAAGAAGCCCATCATTTTGCATCAACTATGCGCTATAAAACCGTTGAAGAGTTAAATGAAATTGCTTTACGTGATCCGAAACGAGCTACTGGTTTAAGTATGCCAGCTCGAAAATTACAAGTTCGCGAACAAACAGCAGCTCTTTATTACGCTGTGCTGGCTCGGGCAAATAATTGCTGTGAAGCTTGTGGAAACCAAGCCCCTTTTGAAACAGAAGAAGGTCCTTATCTCGAACTCCATTCTTTATATAAAGAATCAGATGATGGATTATCACGTCCTGATCAAGTGGCTGCATTATGCCCAAATTGCCACGCTCGCATGCATAAAGGGAAAGACGGAGCGGACTATAATAAACAACTGATTCATAAGTTAACAACTTGACGAACCTTAATCCAATATGGATAAGGTTTTTTTGTATGCAATTGATAAAATGTTGATTATTTACGAGAATGAAGCGCTTAATCTCTTCTTTACTCTTTTAACCAATAACTGTTCTACTCATTTTATATGAGTTTTAAAAAACAAATTAGCAGTTTTCATGTAACCGTTTTCTTTACTGTTTTGATGCGGTTTTACATAAACACCTTGATAGATCAACCTTTTAGGCAGCATGCATACGTCTTGACAATTTCGTCTGGTTATATGAAATTAGTATTACATTATAATTATTCTAGTAGAGATACAATTCCGCTAGAGTAAAAACCCAAGGAGGACATACCCCATGTCATTAATCGGCAAAGAAATCTTACCATTCACAGCACAAGCGTTCCAAACAGGAGAATTCCTCGAAGTATCAGACAACAACCTTAAAGGTCAATGGAGCGTCGTTTGCTTCTACCCGGCTGACTTCACATTCGTCTGCCCGACTGAACTTGAAGACCTTCAAAACGAATACGCGACATTGAAAGACCTCGGCGTCGAAGTCTACTCAGTATCTACAGACACACACTTCACGCACAAAGCTTGGCACGAAACGTCAGAGAAAATCGGCAAGATCGAATACATCATGATCGGCGACCCGTCACACACGATCTCACGCAACTTTGACGTCTTGAACGAAGAAGATGGCCTTGCTGACCGCGGTACGTTCATCATCGACCCAGACGGCGTCATCCAAACTGTCGAAATCAACGCAGGCGGGATCGGCCGTGACGCGAGCACGCTCGTCAACAAAGTCAAAGCAGCACAATACGTCCGCAACAACCCAGGCGAAGTTTGCCCAGCGAAATGGGAAGAAGGCTCAGCGACACTTCGTCCAAGCCTCGATCTCGTTGGCAAGTTGTAAGGAGCGGATTCCATGTTAGAAGCAGATATTAAACAACAACTAGATCAATACTTGCAGCTCATGGAGGGCGACGTCGTCCTCCGTGTGAGCGCTGGTGATGACGCCGTCTCAAACGAGATGCTCGACCTCGTCAACGAGCTCGCAAGCATGTCGTCACGTATCTCCGTCGAAAACGTCACGCTCGAACGCACACCGAGCTTCAGCGTGAACCGTCCGTCTGAAGAGACGGGCATCGTCTTCGCCGGAATCCCGCTCGGTCATGAGTTCACGTCACTCGTCCTCGCGTTGCTCCAAGTGAGCGGCCGAGCGCCGAAAGTCGACGCAGATGCGATCAAGCAAATCCAAAACATCCAAGGCACGTACCACTTCGAGTCGTACATCAGCCTCAGCTGCCATAACTGTCCGGACGTCGTCCAAGCACTTAACGTCATGAGCGTGCTCAACCCGAACATCTCACACACGATGATCGACGGCGGCGCGTTCAAGGCAGAAGTCGAAGCGAAAGAAATCATGGCCGTCCCGACCGTCTTCTTGAACGGAGAAGCGTTCGGTAACGGACGGATGTCACTCGAAGAGATCTTGGCGAAACTCGGCACAGGTCCTGACGCTTCGGCGTTCGAAGACAAAGAGGCGTATGACGTCCTCGTCATCGGTGGTGGTCCGGCTGGTGCAAGTGCGGCCGTTTATGCGGCTCGTAAAGGCATTCGTACCGGCATCGTCGCTGAACGCTTCGGTGGTCAAGTGATGGACACGATGGGCATCGAAAACTTCATCGGCACGTCGTACACAGAAGGTCCAAAACTCGTCGCGAGCTTAGAGGAGCACGTGAAAGCATACGGCGTCGACGTCATGAATCTTCAACGTGCGAAGCGCCTTGAGAAGAAAGACCTCGTCGAAGTCGAACTTGAAAACGGCGCGATCCTGAAGAGTAAGAGTGTCATCTTGTCGACAGGGGCACGCTGGCGCAACGTCAACGTCCCAGGCGAAGCCGAGTTTAAAAACAAAGGTGTCGCCTACTGCCCACACTGTGACGGTCCACTCTTCGAAGGCAAGCGTGTCGCGGTCATCGGCGGCGGTAACTCTGGCGTCGAGGCGGCAATCGACCTCGCCGGCATCGTCAAGCACGTCACGGTACTCGAGTTCGCACCTGACTTGAAGGCCGACCAAGTACTTCAAAACCGTCTTCACAGTCTCCCGAACGTGACCGTCGTCACGAACGCCCAGACGACTGAAATCACAGGTACGGATAAAGTGAACGGGATCTCGTACATGTCTCGTGAGACGAACGAAACGCATCACGTCGAACTTGAAGGCGTCTTCGTCCAGATCGGCCTCGTCCCGAACACGGACTGGCTCGATACGGTCGAACGCAACAACTTCGGAGAGGTTATCGTCGACCATCACGGTTCGACGAACATCTCAGGCGTGTTCGCGGCAGGCGACTGCACGAACAGTGCCTACAAACAGATCATCATCTCGATGGGCTCTGGTGCGACAGCCGCACTCGGTGCTTTCGACTACATGATCCGCAACTAACGAAAAACTCGTCCTCCACGTGGGGAGGGCACTGAAAAACCTCCGCTCTATCCGAGCGTGAACAGAAAAAAGGGCGATTGGACCGACTCAAGTCGGGACAATCGCTCTTTTTCCTTGCCCTTATCCTGTTTTTTCTTTTGAGAGGGTGATG
>NZ_SJUS01000046.1:0-5416 GCF_004337085.1 Exiguobacterium sp. SH5S13
TCCATCGCGTCGAAATCATACATAGTGATGACGACAGTCATCGGATGAGGAACCGGAAATCATTGTTTTCGGCAGAAGTGTAAAAGGCAAACGAGCAAAAAGTGTCAAAATCAACTTGACGTCTACACGCTGTTGACAATTTATATTCTTTGGTAAAATCTGAACTACTTCTGTATGCTTCTGCGAATTATTATTGACATTTTTTCCATATCAAAGTCTGTTCGATTCTTAGAAAAGGTTTAATTATTACATAATTATCTGCAAAATTTCGCCCTTTTAAAATCTAATAATCTGTTTCGCCTTAATTATTTTGAACGAAATTTTATAGTTTTTATACAGAGCATTCAATCTTATTTTTCTTTTTTCAGCATAATTGACAATTACTAAAGTTTACAAATATTAAAAATACCGCTTTATAAAACTCGGATTGTAACGCCCGAGTTTTATAAAGCGGTTTAATTTAAAGAAACAAATGTAAAAATTATTGTTATCAGCTTGAAATGAAATTTCGATAACGCGATTAAGTCAAATATAGAATTTATTTTTATTTAATTGAGTTAACATATAATTCTGAGTTACCACGAGAGAGTGTGCCCACTAAATTGCCAACTTGATTAAATACAAATCCAAAAGAAATGGGTAGGTTCTCGTTTGAAATTGGTTTAAAAATAAATTTACTTTCACCAAATAAAATTCTTTTTGTCAAAATCCCTTCAAAAGTTTCAATGGTATTATTATGTAACCCAACCAATACTACATTCCCAATTTTCAAAGACTCGATTTCAGTATTAATTTCTTGTGAATTTTTGGTAAGCTCTTCAGGTCCTTCAAAATAGATCAAATCATTTTCCGCTACTCGATTAATTTTCAAATAGGATAATACATTAGTTGTATTTTTTCTATATAAAGGTATAGTGTGAAAATCATAGTAGTGTGTTCCTTTAAAATCATCTCTGAATGTTGTCCAGTTCGCTTTTGTAGATATTATTCCCCTTTCATTGTTACTTACTGCTAGTGACTTAGAAAGAGAAATTTCTTTGGTATTGATTCCTTGATCTAAAGTATAGAAATACTGATCATTATTCCCAACTACCAATATTTTATTATCAATCACTTCTTCTAAAAGTAGAGGAATATTAATTTGAATATTATTTAATCCGGCAGTTTCACAAATTGTATTAAACCGTTTTGAAAATTTGTTAAAAACTCTATCTCTTCTACCTCTGACGGATCCAATAAATTCAATCATTCCCTTTAAAACTTTGAGATGAAAAATTTGATTTTGAAATTCGTTTTTTATTAATCGTTGTTTTAAATTCGATTTTTTTGGTCTTCGTAAATTAAATTCTTTAATAGCTTTGTTTATATCTTCATTTTTTTCAAAAATGTAAAGATATACGCGAACCATTCTGATGTATGATTTGTTTATGTTAAGTTTTTTGTTGACTTTTATACCAGTAACACTTTGATGATCATGTTCAGATTGAACACGAAATTTTTTATAATTAATTTCAAATCCATTATTTTCAATAATATTAATCAGTTTGTCAGACAGGTCGTAACTATTATTTGAATTTTTTACTATGCTATTCGGTATTTTCTTTCGATTTGTCGAAAAAGTTAAGTCATCAGCATATCTAGTATATTGAACTTCTTTAATTTCTTTGCACAGTTTAAATAGTTGATCATCCATTGTTCTAGCTATTACATTTGAAATCAATGGAGAAATGGGAGACCCTTGAGGTAAAAAACCTTCGTGATGTGTAACAATGTTTGCTAAAGTATTTGCAATATTAGGAGAGCATCTAAAAACTTTAACAAACATATTTACAATCCGATTATATTTGATTGTCGGAAAAAAATCCTTCAAATCAATATTAATCACAAATTTCTTGTTAACGTGACGTTCAGCATTAGAAATGATACTTCTATCATTTACAAAACCGTGTGATGTAAAATGGGGAGAATATATTAGTTCAAGAACATACTTTAACTTCTGTTGTAAAATGAATAGATTATTATTTGGAATATAAACTTTTCTTTCTCCACCATCCTTTTTAGGGATTGATGCTTCTCTATAGTTATAAGGTTTATTTTTTACAAGGATAATCCATAGTGCATGACTAGACACTTCCAGAATTGACGCCACATCTTCAAACGTTGATAAGCTTCCAAAAGCACTAATCAACTCATCATCACTTTTTTTTAATTTTACAGTTAAATTACTAAATGGATTGTTCAAATTACTTCTCCACAGTTTAAATTATATACTAATGTAACCATTCTTAATTCTTCCATTCTAAAATCGAAACGCAGTAAACAACTAACGAGAACAACTACCAACAAAAACAACATGGCAGCGAATAAAGTACACAATAAAAATTAGGTCAGCGATATCACCGACTAATGATCAATTATAAATGGTTACATTAGTATTACACTATTTTACTTTATACCTCATGCTAAATCAATTGCCAAACCTATTTTAAATTTGCGATATCAGTATAAAAACCTCCAAATATACTCTTTATTTGCTTAAGTTTATCTGGATTATTTTTTTGGATTAATATTCTCACTCTCGCTTCATAGTTATCTACAACAAAACGTTGACCTAATGGTATTAAGTTTCTTTTCAAATTATGAATCCTCATAAGCTCATCAAAATTATCTTGTTCAATCAATCGGATAATTTTGTTTGAATATTCCTCATAAATTTGGTCTATATTTTTATCTTTAAAGTAATCCTGAATTTCATTCTTTAAATCTTCAATTTTATCTGTTGATTTCGTAGTAAGAGAATTAGAAGAAATGTATTCATTTAACTTATGTCTAGTATATTCTAGACTAAGTTCATTGTTGTGTTTTCTTAATAACTTATAAAACTCGGCCTTGAATCTTCCAAAAGCATCTGAGCCTTTAATCTCTTCGCTATCAGTTTCCTCAATCATGATTAATAGTATTTCTTTAGAATAAAAAAAGTTTTCAATTTCATTAAAAGGAAGAACAAATATTAAATCTTCCTTATACTGTTCAACTTTACTTTCATCCATAAAATCTCCGTCTATAATACCAACCACTTTAATATGTGATAAAAATTTGTTTTTTTTTGATGCACGAACATAAGATATTACTTCTTTGTGTCCCCCTACAGGTATGACATGATACTCAGGAAATAAAGCAGAGTAAATGTAGTAATCCAGACTTTTTCTTTCAACACCCTCACAAAAAATAATTTTTTTCCTACTACCTAACATTTCAATCAAATAGCGCTCTGGAATAGATTGATCATCATTTATAATTTCAAACTGCCAATCAAAAGGAGGCTGATAACGTTCATTCCAAATAAGAGTTTTATTTGTTCTAGAAGTTGCAAATTCTAGATTATGTGTAATATAAATAAATTTACAATCCTCTCTTTTGTTTTCAAGAATATTCCATAGTTTAATGCAACTTGAAAGGTGCAAATGATTTTCAGGTTCATCAATCAGTATGTATCCATTTTTTTGTGCTAAAAGTGTATGCCCTATATAGTAGAATACTGCTTTCTCACCGTCACTCAGCATATTGAATTCATATTTTTCCCCGGATTCAGATTCTACTATTAATTCGAAATCTAACATATGTATAATTTTTTTATCCAAACAAATTTTTTGCCAAATTTCAATAGTTTCATCAATCAATGAAATTGATTTTTTATTTTGTATATAATATTTATATACATTCTTTCTCTTTTCTTCAAATAGTGCTAAAAGTAAGTTAGTAAAATCATCTAATACTAAATTTTGATAATTATCATCTTTACTCAACTTTGATTTACTTTGAAATTCTCTAATTATTTGAGAGTAATCACTGGCTATTGAAATTTCTGAAGGTGGATTATAATAAAGCAATCTTTGTGCAGAAATGATTGACATTTCATCAGCTAATATCCCATTTAATTCTCTTGCAAAATTACTTTTTCCTGAACCATTTCGACCAATGATCACAATATTGTTTTCAATTTTGTGGATTTTTGTATATAAAGAAATAGCGGAAATACGATTAATTATCTCATTTATAAGCGGCACGAAATGATTAAGCACTTTAATGATTTCAATTTTTTCTATTTCTGAAAATTTAACATCTTTACCTAATTCTTTCCTTTCACAAAAACTTGCCATATCTCTAATTTTTGTGAATGAGGCCCAATTTGTTGTCTCCAATTTATTGTGAATATAAGTTATGTATTCATCAATATCAACAGATGTTTTTTTAATTTCTTTTTCAATCTCGACCAACTTTGAATACGAATCTGCAATTTTTACAACATAAAATTCATCAGGTATTTCCTGAAGATTTAAAGTGTTTGCTTCTTTTTTTTCTTTTATTAGCCAGTCGGTTATGATTTTAAAACTATTTGTAATTTCTAACATATTATCTATATATCTTAATAACTCTTCACGAACTACATAAATCACTATTTTCCCTCCTTGAAATCTTATTAAAATCGCATTGAAAATAACATTGTTAGCGTAACTTATGATTTTAAAAGTTTTTATCGTAACTTAAAATGCACAAATTTAATTTCTTGTTTTCAATATGAATTTTATATCTCATTCTATTAGTATATCATCTATTTATTTTATCTATTTTTTTGTTTATTAGTAAGTTGTATTTAGTCCACTTTTCATATTTTAATACTTCAAATCTCACGTCCAATTCATCCATGTTTTAGCTATTTACTTAGTATTCGGTGGCCCAGTTGTGCAGAACCGCTTTTTCAGAACACCACAGTCCTTCTCCAACAGACTTAGAGTCATTTAATTAACGTGTATGGTAATGACAAGTATAAAATGTGGCATTTGGTAGTACAAAAGATATCAGAGATTATTAAATTTTGTGGCCGCAATCAAAAATAGTCGAAACAACTTCCATTACCATCTTCGTTATGCTCGAAAATTTGAGGGGAGATGAATTATTTGTTAGTTGGTTTTAAATTTATGAGAATTTATAAGAACACTTCAGCGAATACATTCTAATTATATCCCCGATTAAATTGTTCTTCGAATTATCTTATATTACCGCAAGTTCACCCCCATCTCCAGTCGTATTCGATTATTTTACAATTCTTCCAACTTTTGAATCAATAAGATTTATTTCATTGTCTATTTTTTATCCCTAATCAAAGAAAAATTATGTAAGAACGGATAGAGGAGTCGAGTCCAAAGCCACTTTTCTAGCCTCTAAGAAATCAGCAAACATGGCAATACCTTTGAAATGCCCATACCTTTGTATTTTGCAATACAAATGTGGTTCTTACGCAATGTTGGTGAGGTAGTGATGCTGACATTATGGGAATAAAATCAAAAAGGATTGATTCCCATGAACGAGTTAGAATTCCTGGATAATCGATTGCGTGTCACGAATGTTCACTCAC
>NZ_SJUS01000047.1:0-5263 GCF_004337085.1 Exiguobacterium sp. SH5S13
ACTTGCTCAGGATTCGGGTACTTTGTCGCAATCCTGAGCCGAGCCCTGCTCATTGATATTGCAAAAAAATGAGCGACCAACTTCAGACGGTCGCTCATCATCGTTCACCAACATTGCGTAAGAACCACATTTGTATTGCAAAATACACACGTCGACTATTTCTAGTTCCGGAAAAAACTCGTTTAACATGAGGAATCCCTTCAATCCTTTTAGTAAACTAATTCCCTAAGATAAGATTCATCAAAAGTGAGGAAGAACCAATTTTAAACTGTTGTTAACACCCTGCACCGTCTCCCGACGCTCGCTTCGTTTCCGTCAACAGGACGCACAACGGTGTTCGTTCTGAGGACAGCTTATCTATCCGAAAGGGGACAAACCATCATGGAACTATCCGCCATCATCGAGGTCATCCGCATCAAACAGGAGGTTCGCGAGGACATGGTCACCCTCGAGCACGCCATCATCCACTCGCCGCACAGCGCCTGACAAATCGGGTCATCGTTCATTGGGGACGACGCCTGTGAGGTGTTCCTCGCCATCATGCTCAATACGAAGAACCGGGTCATCGGCATCCCGGTGCTCGACCATCTCATCCTCGGTTCGTCCGAGAAGAGCAAAGACGAAAGACGTGCGTTTTTCTTTTGTGGGGCGGCGATTCGCGTTGCTCTCGCCTGGACCCCAAAATCGGATTCGTCAAAAGGAAAACAGGGGATCGTCAACTCTGGTCGGGACAACGCTCCTCTGTTCAATATCATTTTGAGTTTTTCAGTGACCTCACTAATCTATCGGAGTTCTGTTCTGAATCTTCGGCAATAGTGTAAAATCGTATCGAGCAAAAACTGTAAATTTTATCTAGGTTCACATCGTTATAAAATCTTCTTCAAAATTTTTAACGACTGTTAACTTTTTATTGACAGAGTATTTATTCTTGGACATAGACAAAACTCCCTCAAAAATAAACAGTTTTATTATTTCAACTGTTTATTTTTGAGGGAGCCATATCATTTACACTTCAAATATTTTTTATTTTTGTACTAAGTCAACCTTGCTTTGATTGATTCTATAAACTTTATCACACAGCGCATCAATATCTTCAGAATTATGACTGGTTATAAGAATCGTTTTTCCTTCCTTCTTGAAATCTAAAAGCATGTTTCGTAATGATTTTACACTGTCATGATCAAGCGCATTAAACGCTTCATCTAAAATAAGAACGTCTTGGTTCTCCATAATGGCTTGTGCAATCGCTAGTTTTTGTTTCATACCTAATGAATAATTTTTTACCTTTTGTTGATTTTTTGGTTGTAAACCGACTTTAACCATTGTTTCTTCAATTTCTTTGTCGTTAATTTTATCCTGAATCAAAGCGAGTTGTTTTAAATTTTCAAAACCTGTTTTATTTGCTATGTAACCTGGACGATCAATAAGTATTCCAAAATCTTTTGGAAAGCGGTTTTTTTTATGTAGCTTGTTATTTCTTACCGTTATTGTTCCTTCATCAGGAAAAACGAATCCACACATCATTTTAAATAAGACAGATTTACCTGATCCGTTTGGTCCAACAATACCAACAATTTCACCTTGATTGATTGTTAAATCAACACTATCAAATAAGTTATTGCCCATATATGTCTTCGATACGTTTTCTAAACTTATTATCTCCATTTTACTACCCCTTTCATACTTTAAGACTTTTAGAGAACATTACTTTTAAAAACATTAAAGAACCTACAATATAAGCGAACAAAACAATTAGTAAATGCTGAAGACTGAATGACTCAGTAACGATTACAGCATTTAATCCAACCGGAAAAACACCCCACACATTTATCCCTGGTAATAACATAAAAGATAATACTCCAAACAAGATTAGTAAAAAGTAACCCTCAGAGGACTTCCATAAAGTAATAAAGCTAAAAAGCAAATAACATATAAGCTGAAGGAATGAGAAACAAATGATAAAAAGAATCAAGTTACTATTTTGTAGTGATGTTATGTCTGTTTTCAAAGAAGGGTCTAATCCATTAAAGATTCCAAATAAAATTACGAATCCTATAATGGATAATAAAACACTGAAAAGAAATAATGATTCTTTTATAAATACTTTGAAGAACCATTTATCAATACTTCCGTATCTAATAATTTTGTAATGACTTACTTCCCCGATTTCATGAGAAAGTCGAATTTGGCTTAAATATGATAATCCGAAAAAAGTAATCAGGTATGCAAATAAAGATGCAAAAGAAGAATTAAAAGCACTTACTCCCAAGAAAATTACTGTAATTAAGTCACCGAGTGTTAAAATATCTACTTTGTTATTTTGAAAAGTTATCAAAATATAAATAAATATCAATATACTGTAAATAATATAAGGAAGCGTCTCTTTTTGTATTATCCTAAATATTTTTTTGAATTCGATTAAATATTTAATAACAAAAAATTCAAAAATAAAAAGCGTTATAGGAATTACAAAAATGATCCATATACTTGATAAAGCATTTATTGCAGCAGCAACTGTAAAGTAAACTGAAGGAGATAAAAATTTAAATTCTGATGGAAAAATTTTAAATCCAAAAACACAAAGTAAAAATAATAAAGCTGCCTCGATATACAAGTACTGGTGTTTCTGATGCATTAAAAATAATAAAACCAGCATTCCATGAAGACTTATTGAAGCAACTATCCATAATAAGAATTGAAAGAATAGCGGTACTAAAGGATTTTGAAATTTTGAGTATAACTCGTTTAATTCATTCACTCCATTATCTAGTGTGCTATATTCACTCCAGTTCATCTGGAATGGTAAACCGATAGACATTAATAAACTAAGGATAAACAACAGTATAAACATAGGGAAGATTTGAACTAAAAAATTTTTAGTCGTATAAAGCATCCATGAATTGAACGACTTTAGTCGTATAAGCAACGTATAATCAAATTTAGTAGTGATTGTTTTGACTGAAGTAAAGATTATAATCGGAATTAAAAAATACACCATAAGATATGAATCATTTTGAAGTGAGTATATCGGATCCCATATATTGATATTTAATGAGTATTCTCCTGCAGCACTAAATATTTGTTTTTTTAGATATAAGCTATAAAAAAATATTACTGTACCAACTAAAAGCCACTTTATTTTTGTAAATTCTTTAAAAAGTGTTTCAAGCATTAAATTTGTCACCTGCTTTACTTAATTGAAAGTCCATTCTTCTCTTTTTGAAATATAGACTTTGTATACGATTAAGTTGATTAAAAGTATTACTGTGAATGGAACAAAAACTGTCCAAATTGGTTGGGCTGTAATATTGAACGGAAACAAGGTACTCAATGGCGAAAATTGTGGAAACTGGAAAATTCCTGAAACAAAATTTAAAAGGTGATACCCCATAAACGGAATAGAGATGGCTACGAAAATACTATTAAGTGACAATACAAGAATATAAGCAAGCGTAGCGTATAGAGCAGCATTTAATCCAATCCATATAGCATAAATTGTGGCATATAAAAACGGGTTGTTTTCAATTAAGGACGAAAATACATTCTTAACATCAACAGTCGATTCACTTATCGGTGTATAATTTACTAACCCTAACCAAGGCTCAATAAACTGTACAAACAAATATGTAACGAAAACCATTAAAAATAATACAATTCCGCTTAAAATTGCGTTAACAATCCCTTTACTAACTAGATAATCGTTAAGGTTTACTCTAGTTCTCGTATAAGTCAAAAAATTATTTTTATACTCTGAAATAAATGAAGGAACGTATACTAAAACCGCAAGAATTGGAAAGATCATTGCCGGAATAGTAGAGATACTCTCCTCAAAAACTTCGATTGGCTGAAAAAATTCATAAGTATTATACACTGTTAAAAATTGAATTAAAGGGACAATGAAAATAATAAACGAAAATAATATTAAATTTTTAGTTGTCAATGCATTTAACAATTCTTTTTTTATTTGCTTCAACATGAATTAACCTCACTTCATTTTCATCCTTTTTGTTAAGGAATTAATTATTTTCAAATCAAAGATTCGAGTAATTTTTTCACAAATATTTACTATCATCAAAGGAATTATTTTCTATCTTAAGATTACTCTAGAGCACCTTTTTAAGTAAAGTAACTTTTAAAAAAGAAACTCTATATTGATAAAAACACTTCTATTTTCCTAAAAGAATGTGAAAAAAGAGTTATTGTGCCTATTGAATATCATTTATAAAATTTAAAACGACCTAAGTCCTAAATATCATTGAACTCAAGTCGTTTACATTTTTATTTACTATGTTAGCATGAGACAAATAAATCTTAACTTTTAAATAACAATATTTATTAGTTACTTATCCAAGAACCTGTAACTTTTACATCTACTGGAGTTGTAAGATCGTTACTAAATTGAACACGTGCAGCAGTCCCTTTATTAATTGAATTTGGAAGACCACGAGTCTCATAATCGCTTACACCACGAACCCAAGATCCTGTACCAGATGTTGCTGCCATACGAGCGTCAACTGTATAGTTACCGCCAACAATACTAGAGTTCAATTCACCGCGAGCATCTGAGATCGCCTTAGTTTGAGATGAAGAGCTCCCGGCACCATTATATGCCCCAACTGTCACGCTATAACTCGTAGCAGTAGTTCCTGCTTGCGCAAAACCAACAACTGATAATAAACCGACTGTAAGTCCTAATGTGGCTAAAGTTTTTTTCTTCAAGATAAGTTCTTCTTTTCAATAATTTATATTACAAATTCCATAATAATACTTTACACATGATAAAAACACCTAAAAATATGTAATATATAAAAATAAATACAAAGTACTACATATATATTTAAATAAATTAAATAAACAATACAATGTACCTACTTCGAACTGAACCCTAAACGGTAAACACTTGATAAAAAGTGCTCATTTGAACTACCCCATAAAAGTTGGACATAAAAATCCAACTTTTATGGGGTGTTTTTATGGTCAAATTTACGAAGGCTTTCAAAATTCATGTGAACCAACATACGAACATGTTTTTTTAACGTTCGTTAAAAAGACGGAAAAGCACAACAAGCTAATTTATTTTATAAATACATAAATGGCTATTTTTGGTGATGAAATACAAACGATAATATTGTTAAATGTCAACAGCGGTTTAAAATTCCTTCTTAATAACGGATTAAAAATCCCTTTTTTACACGTTACTCTTGGAAACTATCGACACGGGTCGGCTGGATGCCGGCCCGTTTCTTTTCCCTCATCCGATATG
>NZ_SJUS01000048.1:0-4893 GCF_004337085.1 Exiguobacterium sp. SH5S13
TACAATAGTGAACGCAAGCAATGGAACCTAAAAAAAATGACTCCGGAGCAATACCGGAGCCATCTGATCGCCGCATAAAAGACGACGCACTTTTTATTAAACTGTCCGAAAAACAGGGCTCAGTTCAATTTTGGGGCTCTTTTTTTATCTGAGTCTATTGTCGTATACTGGAAACAGAGAATGTAACGATTGCTTTCGCCATTTTGTAATCACCTTCAGAAATTATTAGAGCATCCTTCTATATACTAGAAAACTCACTATGAACTATGAAAAATAAATAATGGAGGAACAGGCATGCTCTTTTCAAAGCGAAACAACCAAAAAGAAATTGAGATATTTCCTTATGACAATACTCTACCCGACCGTCTTCGAAAGCAAATCTATCATTTATTGGTGGAGGTTTATCAGATTAATTCAGGGCATGGTTATACAACATCTTCCAACGCATTGTACCTTTTGAACCAACGTGAGCTATTCTCGGACGTTCGACAACACATTTGTGCTGAACATGGCCTTCTTGATTTTTCCGATGCTCCCGGTTACGGAAGTGATCCCAGTAATTCTATTCAATCTTGTTTAAAATTTTTAATAAATTGTAGTGAAGGTGACTGGGTAATCGATATGATCGAGCTACTCTTTAAATTCGCTGTTGATTACCGTTTATCTGGACACGAAACAATTGAGACCCTAAATATGAGATTCAGGGAGAACGGAGTCGGACTAGAATTTGTAGAGGACCAATTCATCAAAATTGACTCTACCCTACTCCATATTGAGGCAATTAAGCCAGCACTCCTGCTCATGCATAACGCTCAATTCGCAGGACCTTTAGATGAGTATTTAGAGGCGCATGGACAATACCGTGACGGTGACAATAAAGCCGCCATCACTTCCGCCGCCAAAGCGTTCGAGAGCACGATGAAAACCATTTGCCAAGCCAATGGATGGCCGACAGGAAAAGGGACGGCCGCCGCACTCATTCAGGCACTCTTCGACAATCAGTTCCTTCCAAGCTATTATCAAACCCAGCTTACCTCACTTCGGGCGACGCTGGATGGATTGCCGACAGTCAGAAACAATAACACAGGACATGGTCAGGGCGCGACGATTGTCAATACTCCGGATTATCTGACCCAATACGCTCTCAATCTAGCTGGGGCTAACATAACCTTTTTAATTAATATATATAACGAGTCTCAAAAATAGACTAATTATCTCAAGTGCGAATCAATTATATGTCGACCCTATCAATCAGAACTCAAAATGGGTTATTCGTCGTGAAAGCATGTTTACACGCTCGAAATTTATGGTAGTTTTTTTACAACTCATCACTCTATTAGTCGCATTTCAAGTTTTTCAAGTGAAACTATTAAGTGGCTTACTAAAGCATAGGAATTGAAAACTTTATTGCTTCAAAACACAAAAAGTCACAAGACCTAGACACGGTCTTGTGACGCCTATTATCGATCGATAGGTGATTTAGCCTTTGAGGAACTGCCTCCTCGAGAACGTGAGACGGCGCTCTTGTCGCGGTTAAATGCTGATCTGGAATTCGTTTCGTTTTATACGAGTACGGACAAGCTAACATTCCTCGGCGTGTTGATGCAGCGTTCGTTCAGTTTTGGAAGCATCGGACATAACCAAATCTCATTGAACCCCTACAGCGATACACTAAAAGAACTCTTGGAAGAGTCCCGATTGTTGGAAGGGTCCTTGATGAGAACGTCGAAACCTTCATAACCTCAATCCTATAACGCTTAGACTCACCAAATACGCATCCTGATCCATACGTACTTTTTTGTATACAAAACATCTGTCATGTAATCAACGTTATAAAAATGATGGGAATCCTTCACCATGTATACAAAGTTTACAAGAACAGTGTTGTTTCTTGACAATCGATTTGACTCTAACTGAAGAATATAAAAAGAGAGTGTATACATTTCGACGTCGAAACGGAATTGGCTTGTTAGCAACACCTCATCTTGTGTTTGCGTACCAAATACGCGAAAATGGAAGTGAGATGAGCGCGATTTATATGCGTTTAAATGAGAAATCTATTAAATGGTAAAGTGGTGAATGCTGTGCAGTCCAATGAAACTAAAGTGACCTCTTTTCGAGTCTCACAAGAGGTGAAAGAACATATCCAGCGGTTGTCGGAACAGCGGCAGCTGTCGACGAATCAATTATTTGAAGAGCTGATCACCTTAGCCGATAAGCAAGCGCCAGATCCGTTGATTGGTGAGGAGAATAATGCTCTCGAAGCGGCCTTGAATCAAGTGAAGGCGCTTTTCAATGAACGTGCGACGCGTCTTGAGCTACAAACAAAGGAACACGAACGAATCCATTCCCGTTATCAAAAGACAGTTCATGAGCTTGAACAAAGCATCATCATAGAATCGGAACAGCTTAAAGAGGACTATGAACGTCAAGTCGCGGCCCACAATCAGGAATTACTTCCCCTTCAACATCAGGTCGAACTTCTGTTTGCCGAGAAACAGAATGCTCAAAACGTCCTCGAGACCGAACGTGCCTCTTTCAAAGAAGAACTAAAAACACAGAAGAAGTTAGTCTTTAACTTAGAGGAAGAAGTTAAGAAGCTCGAGCAAGAGCGCAGCCAGCTCAATCGTCAAAACAAAAATCTGATGGACTCGCTTGACGAGTTGAAGGCACGGACGAGACGAAGCGACCAACTTGAAGAGGAGAATCAAAAACTTCACTTGGAAGTGCAGCTCCTCCGTCGTGAAAAAGAGGCGTTCGAGAACCGGTTACAGGAACAGATCGAGCTCGCGGTCCTACGTGAGCGAAACAAGCTATCGGATAGTAACTAATATGAAAAAAGTACCCAAGACTCGTCATACTTCGACGCAGATTGGGTACTTTTCGGTCTTGATGATAAAACATCGTATGTTTATGTATCATCCATGTGCTGATCAAGCACATTTAAATCATGGGGACGAATCGTCTTGAAAAACTTTCGAATCTGACTCCTCTTCACGACCTCATATCGCTTCAAATGTATACAGAAGTCTAGGAGGGTATGCTGACGAATGAGTGTTTCCTGTTCCTCTTGGTTTACGATGTACAGTTCAGCGTCTGTGATGACTTCTCGAATGTCTGCGTCATCGCTACATATCAATCCAGCGCTGATCAATCTCGCGGCAGCAAGACTATGAATCTCACCTAAGTCGCTCGTATGTTTGAGTGGCCGTCCTTCTCTGATTTTCTTTTCGTCCAGTTGTTGAAACGCAAGGCGAACTTCTGTCAGATAAACGAGATAGAGGTCATAGAGTTCATCTGTCGCAATCGTTGTTTCCGATTCAGGATCGAACAGCACCCACTTCCCGTCGTTGATGAACGCGTCGACCCTATCTCTTACCGAAAATGTCTTCAGTTCATTCAACACCTCCACATGGATAAGGACTTGTCCATACAGGCTGTTGATCCAATCGAAGACATCGGCTTGTCGAAAACTTGCCGCGTGAATGATGATGTTCGCATCGATGAACACCGGTTCCTTAATCATAGGTCACGTCCTCTTGTAGACGACTGATTTCATCTTCCTGTAACGTTTTAGCCAGATCCGGTCGATAGACGGAGAGTTTGTTGGCAGCGTTCAACCGTGTCAACCGTTCTTCTTCCACTGCCTTGACGACCCCTTGTTCATAGGCTACAAATGACTCGAAGCGTTGGGCTTGATCCAATGGACTCGGGGCAATCCCGAGACGGTTCCGTTCCTCGCGCCAATCGGCTTCCTGTTCACTCAATTCAGAGAATCGATAATTGAGTTCTCGGAGTCGTCGGACGACCGAGACATATGGGACTTGGGCCATATCTGCCAAATAGATGATGGCGGACTTCGTATCATAGCTATCCTTCAGTTTCTCCCACACTTCTTTAGTCGTACCCTTCGGCAACATGATCGCAGCTGCGAAACGGTCAGCCGCCCGCTCGTGATCGAATCCATCGACTTGCCATTCGCTCGCTTCAGACAAGTGCCATAGTTCATGGGCCGCGGTAAAGTAGCGCATGCGCAGCGGTTGGTAAGAGTTCAATGCGATGAACTCTTCTCCAGACATATGCTTGATCGCAACACCATAATACAAGTCGTCCTCGACATATTGAAAGATGAGGTTTGCGCGTTTAGCCAATACCTGTTCGATATAAGCGCCAATGAAGACCTGGCTATCAATAACTTGCTCTAAAAAGTCGGCTGCAAACGCTTCTGCCGTGTCTTCCGCAAATTTTGTAGTTGGCTTCATCATAAATCACCCTTGAGACCGACGTAATCCTCTATCGCAAATTTCAGACGCTCAAGCTCCATTTTGGACCGTCGATTTGAGAGTGTCCCGCGCAACTCGACCGTCATGCGCTCTTCTCTCATTGAATCATCAGTTGTCAATTCGTTGACCGATACACCTAATGCCTTCGCGATCACAACGATACGTTGTGGTTGGATGACACGGCTCTCATTTAACATATGACCGACCAATGCCTTACTGACCCCGATTTCTTGGGCCAACCATTGTTGCGACTTTTGATTACCCTGTAGCCATGTTTTTATATTGTTCACGATGATTGTATTTGAGTTCATGATGACACCTTCCTTCAATCTAATTATACCTTTTTCGAGTTATGACTACAAATTTATATTTTAATTTTGTAGTCATAACGTGGAATCAGGTCATCTTCATCGTCTATTAATGAAATCATTTTCCCATTCTACTTTTCGAAACGATGACGCAATGGGAATCACCTCAAGCGTCTGTAGACGTCAAGTTGATTTTGACACTTTTTGCTCGTTTGCCTTTTACACTTCTGCCGAAAACAATGATTTCCGGTTCCTCATCCGATGACTGTCGTCATCACTATGTATGATTTCGACGCGATGGA
>NZ_SJUS01000049.1:0-2999 GCF_004337085.1 Exiguobacterium sp. SH5S13
TTTCTAGATCAAAGCCTCGACCGATTAGTATCATTCAGCTCCACACGTCGCCGTGCTTCCACCCATGACCTATCTACCTCATCGTCTCTGAGGGGTCTTTCTTGATTGCTCAAAGGGAAATCTCATCTCGGAGGGGGCTTCATGCTTAGATGCTTTCAGCACTTATCCCGTCCGCACGTAGCTACCCAGCGATGCTCCTGGCGGAACAACTGGTACACCAGCGGTGCGTCCATCCCGGTCCTCTCGTACTAAGGACAGCTCTCCTCAAATTTCCTGCGCCCACGACGGATAGGGACCGAACTGTCTCACGACGTTCTGAACCCAGCTCGCGTACCGCTTTAATGGGCGAACAGCCCAACCCTTGGGACCTACTCCAGCCCCAGGATGCGATGAGCCGACATCGAGGTGCCAAACCTCCCCGTCGATGTGGACTCTTGGGGGAGATCAGCCTGTTATCCCCAGGGTAGCTTTTATCCGTTGAGCGATGGCCCTTCCATGCGGAACCACCGGATCACTAAGCCCGACTTTCGTCCCTGCTCGACTTGTAGGTCTCGCAGTCAAGCTCCCTTCTGCCTTTGCACTCTACGAATGATTTCCAACCATTCTGAGGGAACCTTTGGGCGCCTCCGTTACTGTTTAGGAGGCGACCGCCCCAGTCAAACTACCCGCCTGACACGGTCCTCCAGCCGGATCACGGCTGCGAGTTAGAGACTCTATACGCAAAGGGTGGTATCCCAAGGATGTCTCCACCGAAGCTGGCGCTCCGGCTTCACAAACTCCCACCTATCCTGTACATCGCGTACAAAGCCTCAATATCAGGCTGTAGTAAAGCTCCATGGGGTCTTTCCGTCCTGTCGCGGGTAACCTGCATCTTCACAGGTACTATGATTTCACCGGGTCTCTCGTTGAGACAGTGCCCAAATCGTTACGCCTTTCGTGCGGGTCGGAACTTACCCGACAAGGAATTTCGCTACCTTAGGACCGTTATAGTTACGGCCGCCGTTTACTGGGGCTTCGGTTCAGTGCTTCTCTTGCGATGACACATCCCCTTAACCTTCCAGCACCGGGCAGGCGTCAGCCCCTATACTTCATCTTGCGATTTAGCAGAGACCTGTGTTTTTGCTAAACAGTCGTTTGGGCCTATTCACTGCGGCTTATGTTGCCATAAGCGTCCCTTCTCCCGAAGTTACGGGACCATTTTGCCGAGTTCCTTAACGAGAGTTATCCCGCGCGTCTTAGAATTCTCATCTCGCCTACCTGTGTCGGTTTACGGTACTGGCGCCGACCTCCTTACTAGAGGCTTTTCTTGGCAGCGTGAAATCCGGTACTTCGCCCTACGGGCTCCACATCACAGCTCAACCTTGTATGCCGGGCGGATTTGCCAACCCGACGGCCTCGCTGCTTGTCCGTGCACTTCCAGTCGCACGGTTACCTTATCCTTCTGCGTCCCCCCATCGTTCAAACGGTGGTACGGCGGTACAGGAATATCAACCTGTTGTCCATCGCCTACGCCTTTCGGCCTCGGCTTAGGTCCAGACTAACCCTGAGCGGACGAGCCTTCCTCAGGAAACCTTGGGCTTTCGACGGAGGGGATTCTCACCCCTCTTTTCGCTACTCACACCGGCATTCTCACTTCCAAGCGCTCCACGGCTCCTCACGATACCGCTTCACTGCTGCTTGGAACGCTCCCCTACCATTCCTTACGGAATCCATAGCTTCGGTGGTATGTTTAGCCCCGTTAAATTTTCGGCGCGGCGTCACTCGACTAGTGAGCTATTACGCACTCTTTGAATGGTGGCTGCTTCTAAGCCAACATCCTAGTTGTCTGTGCAACGCCACATCCTTTTCCACTTAACATACACTTTGGGACCTTAGCTGATGGTCTGGGCTGTTTCCCTTTCGACTACGGATCTT
Source organism: Exiguobacterium sp. SH5S13 (assembly GCF_004337085.1). Classification (NCBI taxonomy): domain Bacteria; kingdom Bacillati; phylum Bacillota; class Bacilli; order Caryophanales; genus Exiguobacterium; species Exiguobacterium sp. SH5S13. The sequence goes on from NZ_SJUS01000049.1 coordinate 1,915, forward strand.
ATCACTCGCAGTCTGACTCCCGAGTACAAGTTGCCGGCATTCGGAGTTTGACTGAATTCGGTAACCCTGTGGGGGCCCCTAGTCCAATCAGTGCTCTACCTCCGGAACTCTTCACCTCGAGGCTAGCCCTAAAGCTATTTCGGGGAGAACCAGCTATCTCCAGGTTCGATTGGCATTTCACCGCTACCCACACCTCATCCCCGCACTTTTCAACGTGCGTGGGTTCGGACCTCCAGTCAGTGTTACCTGACCTTCATCCTGGACATGGGTAGATCACCTGGTTTCGGGTCTACGACGACGGACTGATGCGCCCTATTCAGACTCGCTTTCGCTGCGGCTCCGCCTTATCAGCTTAACCTTGCCCGCCATCGTAACTCGCCGGTTCATTCTACAAAAGGCACGCCATCACCCGTTAACGGGCTCTGACTACTTGTAGGCATACGGTTTCAGGATCTATTTCACTCCCCTTCCGGGGTGCTTTTCACCTTTCCCTCACGGTACTGGTTCACTATCGGTCACTAGGAAGTATTTAGCCTTGGGAGATGGTCCTCCCGGATTCCGACGGGGTTTCACGTGTCCCGCCGTACTCAGGATCCACTCTGGAGGGGATAAGATTTCAGCTACAGGGCCGTCACCTTCTCTGGCCGACCTTTCCAGGTCGTTCACCTATCCTATCCCTTTGTAACTCCGTATAGAGTGTCCTACAACCCCAGGAAGCATGCTTCCTGGTTTGGGCTGTTCCCGTTTCGCTCGCCGCTACTCAGGGAATCGAATTTTCTTTCTCTTCCTCCGGGTACTTAGATGTTTCAGTTCCCCGGGTTTGCCTCACACCGTGCTATGTATTCACACGGGTGTCCCGCCAGTCTCCCGGCGGTGGGTTCCCCCATTCGGATACCTCTGGATCAAAGTGCACTTACCACTCCCCAGAGCATTTCGCTGTTCGTCGCGTCCTTCATCGGCTCCTAGTGCCAAGGCATCCACCGTACGCCCTTTCTACCTTGATCTAGCGTTTCTAAGACACACGGTCCGAACGGACCATGCATATTTTTCTTGGTTTGATGTCTTGATGAATCTTCAGTTTTCAA
>NZ_SJUS01000004.1:0-159266 GCF_004337085.1 Exiguobacterium sp. SH5S13
ACAAGCATCACCTCGCGATGACGGAAGAAGGCATCATCACGGCCGTCGTCGTCACGTCAGGCGAGGCGGCGGACGGGAAGCAGTTGACTCGCCTCATCGAGAAGAGCCACGCCGCCGGCGCCGAGTTCGACCACATCGTGGGCGATGCGGCCTATTCGGGCCGAGACAACCTGATCTATGCCGCCTCACAAGGATGTAAGCTCGTCGCCCCATTGAACCCCCGTGTCTATTCCCCTGCAGAGAACCGCGGCGAGGGGTTCACTTACAATAAAGATGCGGAACGCTACGTCTGCCCCGCCGGGCACATGGCCATCCGTAAGGCCCGGACAGGCACGAAGAACATCGGTAAGAATCAAAAAGAGACGCATTATTTTGATATTGAGCTGTGTAAACGATGCCCATTGCGTGAAGGTTGTTACAAGGATGGCGCCAATTCGAAAACGTACAGTGTGTCATTGAAATCGAGGGAACATAGCGAACAGCTCGAATACGAGCAGACCGATGAGTTCAAGGACCATCACCGGAAGCGCTTCGCGATTGAGCCGAAGAACAGCCAACTGAAGAACCCGCAAGGTCTGGCGCGAAACAAAACGTCAGACCTGAAAGGCATGACGTTACAGAGCGTGATGGCGATCATCGCGGTAAACCTGAAGCGGATCATCACCCTCTCAAAAGAAAAAACAGGATAAGGGCAAGGAAAAAGAGCGATTGTCCCGACTTGAGTCGGTCCAATCGCCCTTTTTTCTGTTCACGCTCGGATAGAGCGGAGGTTTTTCAGTGCCCTCTAGATGGCTACGAGGCGATTTTTAATGGTTCCAGGGATGGTCGCTCCATTCGCGACGTTTTTTCGTGATCGGGACTTTTTTGAAGCCCCAGTTGCGGAAATCTTGGTCTGGACTGTCTTTACGAATGTAAATCTTGTCCTTGATGGCTTTGAAGATTCGGTTTTCATCCCCATAATGGACGAACCGTGGTTTCACTTCGATCACGCCGCGGCGCACGCGCGAGAGCGGCAGGCAGACGAGGTCAGCGATTTCAAGACCAGATTGATAAATCGTGCTTTGTTTCTCTGAGAAGATGAACCCTTTGATTTTTTGTCGGCTCTTCTCGACGTCGAGATGGACCGTCCCGGAATTGAAGATATCGAAAAATGCTTTTTGAATGAGCAGGTTCTGATAATCGTCGCGCGACTCGAGGACGACACGGGCGCTGACAGCTTCCGTCTCTTCCAAAAACGCATAAAACGATTTCATCAAATGGGCGAAAGCGACGACATAAGGGTCTTTCGGTGTCGAGTAGAAATCGTGAAGCTTCTGTTTATCGACCTCGACACTGACGATCGTGCAATTGATATCGCGCAAGAAGTCTGGGAGTTTGTTCCAAAAATCACGGAGCATATCGATTGTGATCCCATCGTCTTTTCCATATGGATGCTCGGCCTTTAAAATTTCTTTTAAATGCAGTGGGATATTTTCCGTTTTGAAGACATCTCGTTTGAACGCTTGTAAGCGTCGCTTCAATTCGCACGGCATTCCGGCCTCATCGGCGTCAATCGCATACTTGTATTCCATCAATACCCCGGTCAAGTTGAACTGGGTGTTGCCTTTTGGTGTACCTGTCTCGTCGACGAACATGACATATTTCTTTTGTGTCTCCATCTTACTCCTCCAACAGGGCTTAGGGATGTAGATTCTAAGCCGCCTAGTTTATTTCCAGTCCTCGCGAAACGCTCTCGATCGCTTACTTTTTTAAAGTCTCGTCAATCAGCGTTTAGCCTGTTCACATTTCGGTTAATAAATAGAGGACCTATTGTAGAAAAGTATTCAATGACACCGTAACAAGGTCGTGTCAATTTGAATACACAATGCACTACACACTAGTTTAACATACGGGAGTTTGGTACGATATGGATTGCGGAAAATCCACGGAGGAGTCGAGCGACATAACTCGACAATCAGACTTCAGACGGAAGGAACGAGTGGATCAACCTGTTAAACTAGTAATTAGGGGTGACGACATTGTTCCATTATCCAAACGGGAAGAAACCGAGAGCGGCCGAGATGCCGGCAAAGTCCAGTCCGCCAACGTATGCGAATCGAGGCATGAATTTAGAGACGCTTCTGAACGATACGAACGAGTTTTATCGACTCCACGGAAAAGCGGTCATCCATAAAAAACCGACTCCACTTCAAATCGTCAAAGTCGATTACCCGAAACGGAGCGCGGCCAAAGTGACCGAGGCGTATTTTAAGCAAGCCTCGACGACCGACTACAACGGGGTCTATCGCGGGAAATACATTGATTTTGAAGCGAAAGAGACGAACAATAAAACGTCGTTCCCGCTCGGAAACTTTCATGACCATCAAATCAATCACATGCGCGAGTGTGAGCGTCACGGAGGGATTTGTTTTGTCATCATCCGGTTTAGCCGCTATAATACGCAATATGTGTTATCAACGGAGCAATTATTACACTGGTGGGAGCAGCGAGAGACGGGACGTAAGTCGATCCCGCTCGCATATATTGAACAAGAGGCAATCGAAGTTCCAACACGAGCCCTTCCAGCCATCGATTATTTGACGGCGATTGAAGCGTGGCTCGATTGAATAGAAGGAGTGAAGCGTGAATGGAACGAAGTCGGATGGCGCGTCGACAAGATACGACGAAAAAGCCAAAGCAACAAACGAAAAAACTAAAACAACAAACAAAGAAACCGATGTGGAGACGCATCCTACTTATTATAGGATTGTTGTTGATCGTCGGAGTGGTCGTCGGAGGAGCTTATACAGCCTACGCGATTGCGACCGCACCGCCGCTCGATGAGGAGAAATTAGTCGATACGTATCCGATTCAGCTACTGTCGGCTGAAGGTGAACCGCTTGAAGAAAGCGGCCAGATCCGTGAGTACGTGTCCATCGACGATATTTCAGAAGTGATGCAGCAAGCGGTCATCTCGATCGAGGACCGTCGCTTCTATGAGCATAACGGAATCGACGTGCGCCGCATCGGCGGTGCCGTGCTCGCGAACGTGACCGACGGTTTCGGGTCTGAAGGTGGCTCGACGATCACGCAACAACTTGTCAAACAGTCGTTCTTGTCGACCGACAAGAAATTAAAACGTAAATTGCAAGAGCAGTGGCTCGCCGTGAAACTCGAGCGCGAGTACACGAAAGAACAGATTCTTGAGATGTACTTGAACAAGAACTACTACGGTTCAGGGGCGTGGGGTGTGCAAGCGGCCTCGAAGACGTACTTCAACAAGCCGGTGTCAGAAGTGAACTATCAAGAAGCGGCTATCTTAGCGGGACTCCCGCAACGACCGAGCGCTTATGATCCGATCGCTGGCGACCAAGAACTCACGCGTTACCGTCAAGAGCAAGTGCTGTCGGCAATGAAGCGGGACGGTCATATCACAGAACAACAGTATAACGAGGCGCTCGACGTCGAGATTGCCGACGTCATCTCGCCGGGTGCGCAGACAGAAGAAGAGTCTTACACCCGTTCGATTTACGCTCGTGTGCAAGCGGAGCTCGAAGAAGACTACGGCTTAGAGCAGTCTGATATTTACGGGACGGGTTTGAAAGTATATACGTCGATCAATAAAGAGCTGCACGCGAAATTCAATAAAGATATTAAGACAGATAACGTGAACATTCCAAACGGTGAGTTCCCGAAAGATCTCCGCATGGGAGCGACCGTGTTGAACACGAAGACGGGTGAAATCGTCGCTGTCATCGACAGCCAACAGGCGGAACAAGGCGACAAGAACTACCGCGACTATTCGCGGGAGAAACGCCAAATCGGGTCGACGGCGAAGCCGTTCTTCGATTACGGTCCAGGGATCGAGAAAGCCCAATGGTCGACTGGAAAAATCTTGATGGATGCGCCGTTTGATGAAGGCGAATTCAATCCGAAGAACTATTACACGGGGTATCGCGGCGCCAACACGATGCGTTACTACTTGACGATTTCCGGGAACACGCCGGCCGTCCGCGCTTTCCAGGAAGTACAGGACGAGTTCGGTCCAGAGGCGATCGAGTCGTTCGTCGAGAACGTCGGCATCGAGCCGGCCCGCTCGGGTGACGAGTTGTTGCTTTCGAACACTCTCGGTACAGCCGAGGCGAGCACGACGCAAATGGCGGCCGCTTATGCGGCGCTCGGTGCGAACGGGATGTACACGAAGCCGCACTTGATTCAAAAGATTGAGTTCAACGACGGATCGACGATCAACTCGCCGATCAAAGCGAAGCAGGCGATGGAAGACTATACCGCGTATATGTTGACCGATATGCTCCGTGACGTGGTCAACACACCAACTGGTACGTATGCGCCTGATCCCTTCCAATACGACGTCGCCGGGAAGACCGGGACGACGAACGATAAAGATAAAAATCCAAACGATAAGTGGTTCACGGGTTATACGACCGACTACTCGATCTCGGTTTGGACCGGGAAAGCACCCGGAGCTGATAAGGATGCGCTTGCTGAGGACCACGCCCAGTACTACTTCGACTATATGATGCAAGAAGTGACGAAGGCGACGGGAAGTCCGGATCGCTTCCAGCAACCAGATTCGGTGCTATCGCTCGGCAATGAACTATACGTCAAAGGGACGAAACCAAAAGACTTAGAACCAAAAAATCTTCCGGCACCGACCGGCGCGTCGATCAATTATGACATTCCGTCCGACAGCGGGACGTTGACGTGGTCATATAATCGTCAAGCGGTCGAAGCGGACGGTTATCAAGGTCTCTCGTTCACCGTGACGGAGAAACGTCCGGACGGCAGTGAACGTGTCGTCGGAACGACGGAAGACACGAGCATCGCTATTTCGGGTCTCCGGAACGGGACGACGACGTTCACCATCGTCGCGACCGCTTCGAACCAACTCGTAGGGGAGCAACAGTCGAGTCCGGCCCAAACGCAATACACGGTCGAACGCAGTCAAGAACCGGCTGAAGAAGAGGAAGAACCGGCAACGGAAGAGACGCCTCCAGAAGAAGAGCCGGCTGAAGAAACGCCACCGAATGAGACTGACAACAATAACGGGAATGGTAACAACGGAAACGGAAATGGGAACAATGAAGGCGGTGAAGGAGAGACGACGGAAGAGCCGGCGACGGAAGAGACCCCTCCGGAAGAAGAATCTTCGACCGAGCTCGAATCACAGTCCAACTCAGACACGTCTGAATCAAACCAAGACCGTGAAAATGACAATCGCGAATAAATTGACTTACTTCAAACAGGGCGACATCAACGCCCTGTTTTTCTGTGTGGTTTGTTATAATGAAAAGAAAGCGAATAGGATGGTGACATATGGTTCAACTCTCTCTTAAGCGAAAGATGAAAGTGTTGTTTGTAATCGATCGACTGCAAGACGATGATCTTGGCCTACCCCTTCACGGCGTCAACGGATTGAAGATGGGACGCATTCTGTTAGAAGAATCGATCCCGTTCGGACGATTGATCGATGATTCGGCCGTGGCAGAGGCGATCGGCCATCCTTATTTGAAACGGATCGGCGTCGAGACGATGTTTCTCGGCGATGAATCTTTTTATCCAGAACTTCTTCGCGGCAAGCGCCAAGCGCTGACGACGCACGAGGATTATCATAAAGCGGTGCAACGTTACACGAAACATTTGCAAGCAGTCCATTCGAAATGCACGAAGTTACATACCATCGTCTTGTTCGGCCGTTCGACGCACCTGTTATACAACGATGCGATGGAGCGGCTTGAAGAAGAAAATGAGCATGTCGCCGAGGCGTTCAAAGCGATGGAGGTGCTACACTTGCCTGCGGTTCATCGTCTGTTGCGTGACGAACGAATCAGTCAAGTGAAGACGATCGTGGAACGACTTGCACCTTCAAAATCATGAAATAAGTTGGTGAGCACTATGCGGAAAAAACGTTCCGTCGAAGAGATGATTAAGACATTAAAGACCGACCCGAGTTTTTCCGCCAATGTCACACACTGGCATACGGTCGAGGCACAACCTGCAAGATACGCGGCCATCCCGTCGAGCGTCCCAGACGATCTTGTCCGGGTGTTAAACAGTCGCGGCATCGAGCAATTGTACACGCATCAGGCCGAAGCGGTCGAACAGACGTCACGTGGGAACTCGACTGTCATCGTGACGCCGACAGCTTCTGGTAAAACGCTCTGCTATAACTTGCCCGTGCTGTCTAGAATGATTGAGAAACCGACGGCACGAGCCCTCTATCTGTATCCGACGAAAGCGCTCGCGCAAGACCAGAATAGCGATTTGATGGAGATGGTCGAGGCGCTCGAAGGCGACCTCCGATGCTTCACGTATGATGGGGACACGTCGCCGGCAGCGCGGACGAAAGTACGGGACGCCGGGAACATCGTCATCACGAACCCGGATATGCTTCACTCAGGGATTTTGCCGCATCACACGAAATGGATCCGATTGTTTGAAAACCTCGAATATATCGTTGTCGATGAACTGCATACGTATCGCGGCGTATTCGGGAGCCATGTCGCCAACGTCTTTCGGCGGCTCAAACGAATCTGTGCTTACTATGGAAGTTATCCGAAATGGATCATGACGTCCGCGACAATCGCGAACCCGGTCGAGCTGGCCGAGCTGTTGACCGAGGAAGAAGTGACGCTCGTCAACAATAATGGAGCTCCGCAAGGGAGAAAACACCTTATTTTCTATAACCCTCCGGTCGTCAATGAAGCGCTCGGGATTCGTCGGAGTGCCACGCTCGAAACGAAGCGGATCGCATCAAAACTTGTCGAGGCCGATATTCAAACGATCGTCTTCGCTCGGTCACGGGTCCGTGTCGAGGTGCTATTGACGTATTTGCAAGAATTGACGAGACGTGAACTTGGACCGAAGTCGATCGTCGGTTATCGGGGCGGTTATCTTCCGTCAGAGCGGCGTGAGATTGAACGCAGGCTCCGGAACGGTGAAATCAAAGCCGTCGTTTCGACGAACGCGCTCGAACTCGGTGTTGACATCGGTCAACTCGAGGCGTGCGTATTGAACGGATATCCCGGCACCGTCGCCTCGCTCTGGCAGCAAGCAGGAAGAGCCGGCCGTCGCCAGTCGGAATCACTCGTCATCTTCGTCGCCTCGTCGTCATCACTCGACCAACTCGTCGTCGAGCAACCAGACCTGATTTTAGAGCGATCTCCTGAGGCGGCCCGTCTTGACCCGAACAACTTGATCATTTTAGTCGATCATATGAAGTGCGCCGCCTTCGAACTCCCGTTCCAAAAAGGGGAACGCTTCGGTACGGTCGAGACCGAGGATATCCTTGATTTCTTGACGGACGCGCAAATCTTGCATGAGCGCGCCAATAAATACTATTGGATGACGGACGCCTTCCCGGCCCACGATATCTCGCTGCGGACGAGCGATCAAGAGAACGTCGTCATCGTCGACCAGACGGCGAAACATCAAGTCATCGGCGAGATGGACACGTTCAGCGCGATGACGCTGCTTCACGACGAGGCGATCTATTTGCACGGGGCCGAGCAATATCAAGTCGAGAAACTCGATTTTGAAGAAAAGAAAGCGTACGTGCGGCGCGTCGATGTCGATTACTACACAGACGCGAACTTGGCCGTGGAGTTAAAGGTGCTAGAAGAAAATAAGACGAGCGGTGCCAAGACGTTCGGTGAAGTGTCGGTCATCGCGATGGCGACGCTGTTCAAGAAGATCAAGTTCGGGACGCATGAGAATATCGGATCTGGTCCGATCCACTTGCCGGAACGGGAGCTGCATACGACGTCGACTTGGTTCACGCTCGATGACCGGTTCGCTTACTCGGAAGCCGATATGGAAGATCAGCTCGAGGCCGTCAGCGACTTGTTGCGCCGGCTCGCCCCGCTCTACTTGATGTGCGACACGCTCGACTTGTTCACGACGATTCAAATGAAAGCGACCCATACGAATAAACCGACCGTCTACTTGTACGACCGCTATCCGGGCGGTATCGGCTTGAGTGAAGCGCTCTTCCGAGACGCCGCTGAAATTTTAGACGCAGCAATCCGCACGGTCGAGGATTGTCCGTGTGTGAGCGGATGCCCACGTTGCGTCGGGATGATCGGCTACGGTGACTTTAAAGACCAAGTTGTCAATCAGTTGACCGCATTGAAAGGAACGATATGAAAGCGAAGCTATCACGACTCATCAAAACAAATGAACCGAAACAAGCGACGGTCACACCAGATGACGCGGAGCAAGCCAAGTGGATTGCGCGAGGTGGCGAGATCCTGACGTTTGAAAGCGAGTGGTGCGTGCGCTTGAAAGAGATTTACCCGCTTGAAGCGACGTATCACGACTTTACGTTCGACGCGGCGAAACGGGCCCTCGGGACGGCAGACCATCCGTTCTTCACGGTCGACGTGCCGTATGACCAAGTGTTGTTCATGGATACGGAGACGACCGGGCTCCGTGGTGCCGGGACGTCCATCTTTTTGATTGGGTTCGCCCGCTTCAAGCCAGACCATCTCGAGATGATTCAGTACGTATTGCCGCACCCGGCGTTTGAGACCGCGTTCTACTATCACTTTCTCAATGACATCGGCGACGAGGTCCGGTTCGTGACGTACAATGGAAAATCGTTCGATTGGCCGCAAATCAAGACGCGTCATACGTTCGTCCGGACGAAAGTGAAGGCGTTGCCCGCCATCGGTCATGTCGATCTGTTGCATGCGTCAAGGCGTCTGTTGAAGCCGACACTCGAGTCGGTCTCGTTAAAAGCGGTCGAGGCCCATTTTGGACATGCTCGAACGGACGATCTGCCAGGTTTTCTCGCCCCGATGCATTACTTTCAATACGTCAAAGAGCGGGACCCTGATATTTTACAACCGGTCATCGAGCACCATCACGCCGATTGCTTGAGCCTCGTGTCGCTTTATAAGCGGCTCTGTCACCTCGTCGAAGCAGACGAGCCGACATTTGGAGAAGAGCGGGCCCATTGGTTGAACGATCTAGGGAGTACGGACGAGGCACTCAAACAGTATGAACGGATCGAGCAACCGACAAAACGGGCGAAAATGCGTCAAGCGCTGCTGTTAAAGCGGACCGGCCGCATCGTCGAAGCGCTTCCTCTTTTCAAAGAAGTCGGGACGACCGAGGCTTTGGTCGAGCTAGCCAAGTATGCAGAACATCAGCAAAAAGATGTCGTGTCAGCCATTCGATATACCGAGCAGGCGATTGCGATCGTGGAACAGCAAAAGACGGTCTTGAAACAGACCGTCCAAAAACAGCAACACGCGCTCAACCATCGTCTAGCTCGGTTAGAAAGGAAGAGGTTATGAAAGTTGTTGCGATTACCGGGTATCGGCCCCATGAGCTTGGGATCTTCAAAGCTGACCATCCCGGCATCGAGATCATCCAAGAAGCGTACCGCCGAAAGATCACAGAAGCAATCGAACTCGGGGCCGAATGGTTCATCTTCAGTGGAACGAACGGTTGTGAATTGTGGGCAGGACAAGTATTGTTAGAGTTAAGAGAAACACACCCGATTAAAATCGCGGTGTTTCCGCCATTTTTAGAGATGGAAGAACGGTATAAGCCGTATGAACAAGAGTTATTCAGCCAGTTGCGGCTCGAAGCCGATTTTTTTGAACCGCTCACGCAACGTCCTTATGAAGACCCGAGTCAGCTGCGCGCAAAAACGGGGTTCTTTTTAGACAAGGCAGCAGGATTAATTACGTTGTATGACGAAGAGACGGGAGGAAGCCCCCGTTTCCTCGTTGAAGGGGCTAAACGAAAACACCAGATGGAACTATTCATGATCACACAAGACGACCTGCGTGTGATCGAGGAAGAAAAACAGTGGGAACAACAGTGGGAGTGAAGACTATGCAAACCGAATTAACAGCCGAAGCAATCTATAAACAAGAATTCAAGACGGCCCTCCGCGGCTACTCGCAAGAAGAAGTCGACCAATTTTTAGACGTCGTCATCCGGGACTATGAGAAGATGGCGAAAGAGATCGAACGTTTGCGACAAGAAAACGAATCGTTGCGCCGCGGTTCAAGCGAACCGACCGAGCCGGTGAAACCAGCCCAACCTGTCGCCTCGAACTACGATATGTTGCGTCGGATTTCAAACTTAGAAAAGGCCGTCTTCGGAAAACAAGTCGGACCTAGCGAATAACGAGAGGAGGTGGAATAGATGTTACAAGTGTTGACGGCCGTCAAGAAAGAGCCGGTGAAACGACAGACGAAAGGATTGTTCCGAACGAAAGAAGAGGTCATCTTGCCGCCGAAATCGTATACGGATGAGATCGTAGAAATCATTCGGCACACGTGTCGCTTCGATTGGATGATGATTGAACGGGTCGAAATCGGTGACAACGTGCTCGACTACGTGCTCGTCGGACCGAAAGGCGTCTTTTTAGTCCAAATCAATCGGACGACGACGGCCGTCCATGTGACGAACCGAGAGTGTCGGTTAGAAACCTCACTCGGGTGGAAAAACATCTATCCGCATCCAGTCGAAGGACTCGAGCAGATGACGAAACAAGTTCGGAGCCTATTAAAAAAAGAATGCGGCAAGGCCGTACCGGTCACGTCATTTTTAATTTTTCCAGAAGCGTCACGTCTTAAAGTCGAACGTGTTAAAGCGAACTGCGAAGACTCGTTCGAAGCGATCGACAAAGTCATCGCCAAGACGAAACTCGAGCTCCTATCAGAGGCGACAATCAAGCAAATCGCTTATTATTGTTCAGAGCGCCAGTTACATAAGTAAAATAAGTAAAAAAGGTGCCGCGGCACCTTTTTTACTTTAGTAGCTCTTTTGCTTTTTTTTCATCATTTCGGTGCACGAACAAAGCGACCCGGTCATCAAGGTTTTTGGCGAGCGGTTTAAACAAGCGCCCGGTCGGCAAGCCTTGTTCGATTCGGCACGTGACGCCTTTTTCCGTCAAGTAGGTGTAATCCTCGAGTAACTCCTCACCTTGCTTCCCGAACGCCTCACCAAAGCGGACCCATTGCAAGTTACGAATCGTCCGGATTGTCACGAGGATGACGAACAGCGCGCCAAGCGCGATAATCAATATAGTTTCCAACACATTCAACCCCTTCTTTACACAATTTTAAAGGGGGAAACGGTTGAAAGCAACAGCGGCGGACCGTATACTCGAAAAGAAGAGAGGGATGACTGTGAAAACGACGATACAATCACGGCGTGAAGCCGTAAAATTACTGCAAAGTGAGCACGTGCTCTACATTCGAATCCATAACGGACAGACGGGCATGATCAAATCGACGGTCGATGGCATCATCGTTGCGATTCCGAACGAACAGACGGACAAAGTCGATTTTCGGAAATTAGAGGACGTGGAAGCGTTCGAGGCGTTTTATGACTTGACCCTATCGAAACCGGGGACACTTTATTACAATGCACCATCCTGACAAAAGCTCCACTCTCACGAGTGGAGCTTTTGACTTAAGACGGTAACCAGACCGACAGTTTGTCACGTAGCGGTTCAGGTCGCATATGACGCTGTTTATGCAGCAGGTATCCGTCCGGTCGAATGACGAGGACGCCCCGACGCATGAACAAGGATTTCGCTAGTTCGTTGCCTTGGTCAAAGAAAGGACGGCTTGTTTTAGACAACGTGATGATTTGGAAGAATGATTGATGAGCGTTCAAGTACTCATATAACTCACTTGGGTCACGTTTGCCGTCATCGAGGACGAGCACTTGGAAGCGGCCATCGGCGACTTCAGAGATCTTTTGACGAAGGCCATCATCGGATCGGATCATCTCGATCTCGGGAAAGATCTTTCCTTCGGCGACCCGGATGAACGGTACACGTGAGTGTCCAGGGTAAGACAAGTGGAGCTGGGCGATCCGTTCGGTGATCTTTTCATTAATCAAATTGACGCGGGTGAACACGTCCGCTCCGACTGCTTGAAACGGCAATAAGATCGGGAGCGTCGTTTGGAGCACTTCGGTCGCGACGTTCGTCGTCTGCAAGACGTTTCTGGCGACGTGTTCACGCTCGTCCCGGTACGTGTCGACGACACTGAACGGCGCCCCTGCTTTCAGATGAAGCCAAAGCTTCCAGCCGAGGTTGAACGAGTCGGCGATGCCCGTATTCATCCCTTGGCCGCCGACGGGCGAATTGATATGCGCCGCGTCGCCCATTAAGATGACACGGTTATGGATGAACGAGTCGACCATGCGATTGTGCACCCTAAACAGCGAAAACCATTCGACCTCGTCGATCTCTACCGGCATGTGGCTCCGTTGTTCGACCAATTCGTGCAACTCGGCCTCGCTGAATGATTCGTCGCTCGCGAGGTTACCGGTAATCCGGATCGTGTCATCCGTCAGCGGGAACACTTCTAACACGCCACGGTCCGAGAAAAAGATGTGTACTTCTTCACGGGAGATGTTCCATTTCGCCTTCATATCGGCCAATACCCAAGACTCTTTGAACGACTTCCCGCTGAACGGGAGCGCGAGCATACGGCGAATCGAACTGTTGGCGCCATCGGCCGCAACGATATACTTGGCTTCGATCGTACGGTTCGAGTCGGATTCGAGATGGGCGAGCACACGTGTCGGATAGTGGGTCAACGAGACGAGTGACTCGCCGCGTTGAACGTAGTGCCCGTGGTCGTTCAACGCCTGTTCTAAGATGGCCTCGGTCTCGTTTTGTCGCAATAGCGTGACGAACGGGTAAGGCGTGACGAGACGTGAGAACTCGAGTTTGGCCGTCCACTGCCCAGAAAAGTATAAGTTTCCTTTTTCGATTGTTCTGGCGCGACTGAGTACTTCTTTGGCGACATCAAGGCGTGAAAACACTTCGATCGTTCGTGGCTGAATCCCGATGGCCCGTGAGTTGTTCGAAGGCGTCGTTTTTCGATCGATGATTTCAAAAGAGATTCCATATCTGGCTAATGTCAAAGCGAGTGTGAGTCCTGTCGGCCCCGCCCCGACGATCAATATATCAACTTGTTGAACCAATTCCACCATCTCCTATCATTAATAATGATATTTCCGACATTTGCCACGTTTAAACGAGGAGACGCTGGTGGAACTGTAAAACAGAGAGAGCGAGGTTGAAAATCATGAAACAATCATGGGTTACTGAAGCGAAATTACGAGAAAGTTTCTCGATGGAAGAGAATTATGAACAGACCGCCGCCGTCTTGATCCCGTTGACGCGAATCGATGACGTCTGGCACGTCGTCTTTGAAGTCCGGGCCCATACGATGCGCCGCCAACCTGGAGAGATCTCGTTCCCGGGAGGTCGGCTCGAGCGAGGGGAGACACCTGTCGAGGCCGCGGTCCGAGAGACGAGTGAAGAACTCGAGGTACCGCTCGAGACGATCGAGGTCATCGGTCGCTTACAGCCGCTCGCCACGCCGCACCGTCAACTCATCTATCCGTTCGTCGGGATGATTCCGACAGTTTCGGACGTACGTCAAACGGATGAAGTCGATCATCTGTTCACCGTTCCTGTCGAAACGTTACTGTTAATTGATCCGTTTCACGGCGAGATGGAATGGACGATGAATCCGGATCAAAATATTCCGTTTGACCGAATGGCGAACGCTAAAGCGTATGAAAAACGGGTAATTAAAATGAGAGAACCTTTTTACGAACATGAAGACTACATTATTTGGGGATTGACTGGAAAAATTTTGTCACAATTCATCAAATGTACAAAAGAAAACGTATTCAAACCTATATAATTTAGTTATAATGATAAAAACAAATTTAAGATTGGAAGTGAATGGGTGTGTCTTTAGAATTCGCTGTGGGTGATATCGTCAAGTCAACTCGTGAAGGATGGGTCGCAGAAGTGACTGCCGTATTAACGAATACGGTCATCGGGGACGTTTCCATCATGGAGGAATATCAACAGCTCGGCCTCGAGTTTGAGAAACAAGTTTTGTTGAAAAAAGAATTGGAATTGATCGAACGCGCCAGCTGACCTTTTAACCGAAAGGGATGATTCAGGTGTCCATTGACAAAAAAGTTCGTGAATGGAAAGAGGCGGGTTTGCTAGATGAAACGACCGGTCAACGGTTGATTGATTTTGAATATAAGAAATTGGCGGTTAGTGACAAACGTGAGCACAAACCGCCAATTCTTGTCATTATCGGATCAATCCTGCTCGCCCTTAGTCTATTCAGTTTTGTCGCCGCCAACTGGCAAGCGATCCCAGACCTCGTCAAAGTATCCATATTCCTTGTCTTCATGCTCGGGATGTACGTAGCAGCGGAGCGGCTTCAAGTGAAAGCCCCTCGGTATGTGACGTTGTTCCGCGTCCTCGGCGTCGTTTTCTTCGTCGCCACGATGATTGTCATCTTCACAACGTATAATCTTTCCTCGCAACTACCGCTTCTGTTTTGGCTATTCTTTGCTGTCGCCGTCCTGCACAAACTGATCTATAAGCACCCGATCTTCACGTTCATCGCAGCGCTAGCCGCTTTTTTAGCGGTCACGAACAGCTTTCAAGGAATCGGGATCACACTCATCCTGTTCGGCCTGCTCGTGACGTGGGTTTGGTTCCATTACGGTGATAACGAGCTTGACCGGATTTTCGCCTGGTTCAGCTTTTACGGACTGTTGCTCACGATCGGTCAGTATATCGATTACGAGGGACGGTTTTGGCCGCTTTGGGCACTCGCAGCACTGCATATCCTGTTCCTCGTCTACCGGGAGCGGGCTCAGTGGCAGTATCTCTTCTTGTTCGTCGCTGCCATCTTGTCCATCGGTTACTTGGTCAATGCGACCGAGGGTTGGTTGTCTCAACGTCAGCCGTCCGTCATCGAGGCCACGCTGCTTTCCGTCGTCCTCGTGGCTGTGTACTTGACACATCGTCGCCCCGATTTGCTGTGGGTGAGCCTACTCGCGGTCATCCCGTTCTCGCTATTCGAAGATTCAGGTATCTTACTCGCGATCTTGCTTGAAGTGGTGGCGCTCGCTTACTTGATCATGCAAGACCATGAGCGGAAACCGATCGTTTTGGCGTTCATCTATTTCTTACTTGTCCAAATGACGATTTATTTCATTTATGTTTGGGATCGGCTCGACATCTCGCTCTTCTTCTTGATCGGGGCGTTGATCGTATTCGCGTTGTCGCTCGCGTTGTGGTGGCGTAGCCGTACGAGAGGGGATGCTCGGACATGAAACGAATCACTCCTTGGCTTGTACCGATCGTACAAGTATTGATTGCCATCGGTTTTATCTTGCTCGTTTATGCGGTCTCTTGGTTCGGCCAGTCGTATACGTTCAAAGCGACGTCGTACGAGCCGTATGACCCATTTTTTGGGGATTACGTCTATCTCGAGTTTGATTCGTTGCAAGGGCGACAAGATGTCGATTCCGGGACGGTCTACGTCTCATTCAAAACGGATGACGCTGGTTTTGCCACAATCGACCGGGTCAGCTCCCGACCGTTCTTTGGTGGGACGCGGGCTGAATATTACGATCGCCAAGTCTTCATCACCGACATGAGTTCATACCGTGTCGCCGAGGACGAGAAAGCTGTGATCGAAGGTGCGAAAACGTTCGAAGTTGAAGTCGATGTGGCGCCTTGGGGGATGGTCCGGGCCCATGATTTACGCCCGATTACAGCTGAAACAGAATGACAAACAGATTACAGATTTGTTACGAGGACGTTTGTAACCGATCTGTAATTTTTTTGTTAGGTCGCTTGTATAGCAACGTTTTCGGCAATTGTTACAATCTGTAACTAAACGTTCGTTCATATGTCAGCAATATTTCACTTCGTCAAAACCACTTCTCGGGTTCGAGACGGCATGGTAAATTTACTCCTGTTCGTTAGAAGACGAGAAAGGGCTGACCTAATCACTATGAAATATTTAAAATATATGATGACGCTTCTGTTTGTCGTCGCCGGTACGTTCGTAGTTGCTACGACTGCCGACGCCGCTCAAATTGGAATCGGAACAGAACAGAAAATCGTACAAAACCCGCTGGAGTTGGAACGGATTGCGATCGAGCTTGAGCGCCAACAAAAAATCGAGCGCGAAAAGCGACTCGCGGAAGAGAAGCGACTCGCGGAAGAGAAACGAGTGGCAGAAGAAAAAGCCAAGCAGCAGGCAGAGCGGGAAGCGAAACGGTTGGCGGAAGCAAAGCGGGTCGCGGCTGAGAAAGCGCGACTTGCAGAAGCAGCGAAGCGCCAGGCAGAAGCGAAAGCAGAGCAAGCCACGACAAACGCTGTGGCGAAACCTGTCTCGACAAACAGCGGGCGCGTCATTCAAGCTGAGTCGACAGCTTATACGAATGATGCGGCAGACAACGGCTCATACGGGGGCCGGGTGTTGACGGCGACGGGACACGACGTGACGGATTCGATTTTTTATAACGGCATGCGCATCATCGCCGTCGATCCGGTCGTCATCCCGCTCGGTACGGTCGTACAGATCGAAGGGATCGGTCAAGCGATCGCTCTCGATACGGGGGGACGCATTAAAGGCAACATCGTCGATTTACTCGTCGATACGAAGAGCGAGGCAATCAATTGGGGTCGTCGCCACGTTACCATCACACTTCCATAACGAAAAGGTTCTCCCGCGGGAGAACCTTTTATTGTTTAACAATCGCTGGAAACGGGCAAACTAATATTTGACTTTCATATAATGTGAAAAGCCGAGGAGGGATTGTGTTGATTGAATTTCAAAATGTTTCCAAGCGTTACGATGATGGGACATTGGCTGTTGCAAACTTGAGTTTGACGGTACGAAAAGGAGAGATTTTCGTATTGATTGGGCCATCGGGTTGTGGCAAGACGACGACGATGAAGATGGTGAATCGTCTGATTGACCACACTGACGGGAAAATCCTGATTGATGAGCGCGAAATCTATCAGTTCGACATTTATGAACTGCGACGCAACATCGGCTACGTGCTCCAACAAATCGCATTGTTCCCGCATTTGACGGTCGAAGAGAACATCGCCGTCGTTCCGGACCTATTGAAATGGCCGAAGACGAAGACGAAAGACCGTGTGACCGAACTGATGAAAATCGCCGGTCTCGACCCTGTCCTCCGTTCTAAAAAACCGCCTGAACTGTCGGGTGGTCAACAACAACGAGTCGGCGTCTTGCGAGCGCTTGCGGCCGACCCGGAAGTCATTTTAATGGATGAACCGTTCTCGGCGCTCGATCCGATCAGTCGGGCCCAGCTCCAAGATGACATCAAACGGTTGAACGATGAGTTAGGGAAGACGATTCTGTTCGTCACTCATGACATTGAGGAGGCGATGAAACTCGGGGACCGGATCGCTCTCATGCGTGACGGGAAACTGGTCGTCGTCGGTACGCCTGACGAGATTCGGGCGAGTGATGATCCGTTCGTGCTCAACTTTACACAACACGGAAGAGGTGAGGCAGATGCTTGAAACGTTCCAAAATCGACGCGGGGAATTGGTCGAAGCGCTAATCGAGCATTTACAACTTTCTGTTGTCTCCCTTTTGATTGCGGTGTTAATTGCGGTCCCGTTAGGTATCTGGCTGACGCGGCGTAAAAAAGTGGCCGAAACAGCAATCGGCTTCACCGCCATCATCCAAACGATTCCTTCTTTGGCTCTACTCGGTCTTATGATTCCGCTCGTTGGGATCGGTGCACTTCCTGCCACGATTGCGCTCGTTCTGTACGCGTTGTTGCCAATCCTTCGCAATACGTTCACGGGGTTGAACGAAGTCGATAAGTCACTGATCGAAGCCGCGCAAGGTTGCGGCATGAGACCGAACCAAAGTTTGATGAGAGTCGAACTACCGCTCGCGCTACCGGTCATCATGGCCGGGATTCGAACAGCGATGGTGTTAATTGTCGGTACAGCCACGCTGGCGGCACTCGTCGGAGCAGGCGGACTCGGGACGTTGATCTTGCTTGGAATTAACCGAAACGACAACTATTTGATTTTGCTCGGTGCGATCCCAGCAGCCATTCTCGCATTATTGTTCGACTTCTTGCTCCGTCAAATGGAAGGTGCGACGGCGACCCGCAACAAGACGAAGCTGATCGCCGTATCGACCGTCTTGGCGATAATTGTCGCGGCACCACTCGCATTGGGCCGTACCCAACAGACCGACCTCGTCGTCGCCGGGAAGCTCGGTCCTGAACCGGAGATCTTGATGAACATGTACAAACTGTTGATCGAAGAAGAGACGGATCTGACCGTATCGGTCCGTCCGAACTTCGGAGAGACGACGTTCGTCTGGGGAGCGTTGAAATCCGGTGATGTCGATATTTATCCTGAATTCACCGGGACGGTACTCGCGAGTCTGGTGAAAGAAACACCGAATTCAAACGATGCCCGTGAAGTGTACGAACAAGCACGGGATGCGCTAGCAGATGACGGCTTCGCTTTACTTGAACCGATGCAATTCAATAACACGTACGCCATCGCGATCCCGCGTGACTATGCGGAAACTGAAGGCGTCACGACGATTTCAGATTTACGTAGCGTGCAAAATGACATCCAGGCCGGATTCACGCTCGAGTTCACGGACCGTGAAGACGGATATCCAGGACTCCAGCAAGCGTACGGACTTGATTTCCCTTCTGTCGTTTCGATGGAGCAGAAACTTCGTTACAGCGCCATCGCACGGGGCGACGTCAATCTTATCGATGCGTATTCGACCGACGCGGATATCGCCGAAAACGACCTGCTCGTGTTAGAAGACGATCAACAGTTCTTCCCGCCTTATCAAGGTGCTCCACTCTTGAAAGCAGAAACGCTTGAAGAACATCCGGAGATCGAGGACGCGCTCAACCAGTTGGGCGGACTCATCACTGACGAAGAGATGTCTGAATTGAACCGTCGGGTCGCTTACGGGAAAGAACGGGCCTACGACGTAGCCCAAGACTTCTTGGAACAAGCTGGTCTACTATGAAAGCGATGATCATTTCGAACCCGAAGTCGGGTGCGAGCGAGACGATGCTCGGCGAAGTGGTCGGGACAGTCGAGTCGATGTATCAAGAGATCCTCATCCAAAAGACGCTAGCTGAAGGGGATGCAGCGCACCTTGCTCGAACGAGCAGTGGATTCGATCATTTGATCCTCATCGGTGGGGACGGGACGCTTCATGAAGTCGTCAACGGATTGATGGCGTTGCCTCGTGACGAACGTCCGAGCGTCGGTCTCGTGCCAGCGGGGACGTGCAACGACTTCGCGAGGGCGATTGAACTGCCTGTTGAACCGATTGAGGCGGCTCGCCTGTTTAAAATGAGCGAGCAGCAATCGGTCGATGTGATGCGTGTCAACGACCGGTTCGCCCTCAACTTTGTCGGGGTCGGATTGATCGCGGACGCTTCCCGACAAATCGACCCGCTCCAAAAAGAAACGCTCGGCTCGATCGGTTACTTTTTAGCGACGATTCGTCAGTTTCGTGAACTCGATCCGTTCAAGGTCCGTATCGAGCGGGCGGGCGAGGTCATCCATGATGGGGCCGTCAGCTTTCTATACGTCGGCAACGGTGCCTATCTCGGCACGGTCCCGACGAAGATCGCGACGCAATCGTTCACGGACGGTCTCGTCGAAGTCGTCCATAGCTCGGCCATCGGCTTCCCGATGATTCGTCAGCTATTGACGCAACAGCTCGGACTCGAACAGTCGTCGCCAGAATGGGTCCATCTCCAAATGGAGCAACTTGATGTGTTTTTGCGTGAGCCACAAGTCATCGATGTGGATGGTGAACACTTTGAAACGGATCATTTACAGATTAAAGTGTTACCGAATGAACTGACATTTCTCGTCCCATAATCGTTTACGAAGGCAGAGGAAAGAATTCAGACTTTTCTCTGTTTTTTGTTGTTCTCGTTTCTGAACCGTGTTAGTATTTCACTATTATTATGAAAATGAAATGAAATTAGGAAGTAGGGATAGTAATGGCGCAAAATTCGTTCGCCTCAAAAATTGGATTCATTTTAGCGGCCGCAGGGTCCGCAATCGGTCTCGGTGCCATCTGGAAATTTCCATATGTCACGGGAACAAGTGGGGGCGGCGCCTTTTTGCTCATGTTTTTAGCATTCACATTCTTACTCGGTCTGCCGCTTCTCATCGGAGAGTTCATCGTCGGGCGCTCGACGCAAAAGACGGCGCTCCTTGCCTTTAAAAAACTCGGCCATCGCCATTGGACATTGGTCGGTTACCTCGGCGTAATCGCTTGCTTCTTACTGCTATCATTCTACAGTGTCATCGGTGGATGGGTGTTGATCTATGTCGGGCTCGGCTTGAGCGGGACGCTCAGTGGCCGGTCACCTGACGAGTTCGGGACCGTGTTCGCGGACGTCGCCGCATCTCCTGGGATTGCCATCTTCGGACAATTTTTGTTCTTATTGATCACGCTACTCATCGTCTTGAAAGGGGTAGAAGGCGGAATCGAGCGGATGAGCAAGATTTTAATGCCGCTCCTGTTCGTCAGTTTCATCGTGCTCGTCATCCGCTCGTTGACACTTGACGGTGCCATGGAAGGGGTCCGCTTCTTCTTGCAGCCTGACTTCTCGGCACTGACCGGCGAGTCGGTCTTGTTCGCGCTCGGGCAAGCGTTCTTCTCGCTGTCGCTCGGGGTGGCGGCGATGCTCACATACGCCTCGTACATTCAAACGAAAGGGACGCTCAACCGCTCGGCAAATATGATCGTCTTGTTGAACGTCACTGTTTCAATTTTGGCGGGACTCGCCATCTTCCCGGCCGTCTTCGCCTCGGGGCTCGATCCGGCAGAAGGCCCGGCGCTCCTGTTCGTCGTGTTGCCGGCCGTATTTAACCAAGTCCCACTCGGCGGCTTCTTCATGGTATTGTTCTTCTTATTGTTCACGTTTGCCTCGATCACGTCTTCGATCGCGATGCTCGAAGTCGTCGTCGCCGGTGTGACCGATAAATTGAACGAGAAGAAACAAACGATGTCGAAGCGTAACGTCACACTCCTCTCAGCGGCCATCGTGTTCGCCGTCGGGATCCCCTCGGCCTTATCGTTCGGACTGATGAGTGAGTTGCAGTTCTTGAACGGCCGTACGTTCTTTGACTCGATGGACTATGTCGTCAGTTACATCCTCATGCCGACAGGGGCGTTACTCACGTCAATCTTTGTCGGCCATGTCGTCGATGAGCGTATTTTGCAAGACGAGATTAAAACGTCCGGGACGGGCGCTAAATTGTATCCGGTATGGCGTTTCCTCATTCGTTACGTCATCCCGGTGACGGTCGCAATCGTTATGGTCTCGACATGGTTAATCAGCTAAGCAAGGGGAACTTCCCCTTGCTTTTTTTCGTACTTGCGACCGAGAGAGCGAACGGCTTCATTATGCTAAGCTTATAAAGATGACGAAACTTTTGTTGACGGTTCACGTAAGGTACAATAGAAGTATCATGAGACGAGGTGACAAGGATGAAGACATGGATGAAATGGGCCCTGACCGGGGCAATCCTATATTTTGCCATAAGTGTGTTTGATTTCTCCTGGCTGTTTATCATCGTCGGGGCGCTCGTATTGAATGAGGTGTGGTCGAGTAACAAACGACGTAAGCGGGCACCCGCACCGGTAGCGAAACGGGCGAAGAAAAAACTGTTGCTCGATGAAGAAGAACCGTTCGTCGGTTCCCGCATCCTTAAACCGATGGAAGATGTGGCACCGGTCCGTCAGTTCGAAGCGACAGACGACTTGGAACTGCAATTTTTACAACGGACGATCGAGCAAGGGTACGAAAAACTCCAGCAGATCGATCGTATCTTGCCTGAAATAAAAGATGTCGAAGTTCGTCGTGAAATGAAGGCGGTCTCGAGAGAGGCACACGAACTGTTTGCCGAATTGTTCGAGAACCCCCAAGATGCGAAGCACGTCAGAGATCTGTTCACGTTTTATTTGGACTCGCTCGTGTCCGTCGTCTTGAAATTTAAAGAACTAGAAGGAAAACGTGTCGTCATTCAAGAAGAGACACGAGAGCAACTGATCACCAATATGCGGCTCATCGTCGATAAGTTCAAAGAACAACGGAGCCGTCTGCTCGAAGACGACGCTGTCGACTTCGAACGCGAATTGATCATGATGGAACGGGTATTGGCAGATCAACCGGAAGGGAGAAAAAAACATGACTTCATCGAATGAAACGAACTGGCAGTCATGGCCAGAAGAAGAGCTCACTTCACAGACGAAAACAAAGACCGAGACAGAGGAAATCTCTGACCCGTCTGTGGATTGGTCCTCGATGACAGAAAAACATGAGGTGCCGGCCATCCAACCGAAAGCCGACGTGCCGCAACAACACCGGGAACGAATCACCCGGATCGCCGAGTCGATCGATATTAAAAAAACAGACTCCGTCATGTTATTCGGATCGAACGTCCAACGGGAACTGTCTCAATTCTCTGACCAAATCTTGACCGAGGTCCGCATGAAAGACGGTGGCGACGCAGGTAAGTTGTTGTCCGATTTGATGCAAAACGTTCGGAAGATGGACCCGGATATGCTTCAACCGGAGAAGAAGAGTTTTATAGACAACTTACCGCTCATCGGACGAGCGAAAAAGAAAGCTGAAAACTATAAGCTTCAATTTGAAAAAATGAACGTCTATTTGGAAGAAGTCATTCACAATCTCGACCGAGCTAAGTTCGGTCTGATGAAGGACATTACGATGCTCGATCAAATGTATGATAAGAACAAGCGCTACTTCGAAGAATTGAACGTCTATATCGCAGCCGGTGAGACGAAGCTCGACCACGTCCGCGATCACGAGATCGCGCCGCTCCGTCAAGAAGTCGAAACGACGAGAGATCAAGTGAAGCTGCAACAGCTAAACGATATGATCCAATTGACAGACCGGTTCGAGAAGAAGTTGCATGATTTGAAGTTGAGTCGGACGATCAGTCTGCAGATGGCGCCGCAAATCCGTGTCATCCAACAAAATAACCAAATCTTAGCCGAGAAAATCGAGTCGGCTGTCGTCAACACGATTCCGCTTTGGAAAAACCAAGTCGTCCTCGCCCTCAGCTTGACGCGCCAGAAAACGGCACTCCGGATGCAACAAGACGTCACGAAGACGACGAACCAACTGCTCGAACAAAACTCGAAAATGTTGAAAGATTCGTCGATCGAGATCGCAACCGAGAACGAAAAAGGGATCGTTTCGGTCGAATCGCTCAAAGTCGCGCACGAGAATCTATTGTCAACGCTCGACGAAACGCTGCGTATCCAACAGGAAGGCAAGCAGAAGCGTCGTGAGGCCGAACGTGAGCTCGATCGGATGGAGCACGAACTGAAAGAAAAAGTCATCGAAATTGCCTCAAAGAATAAAGAGTTGCCAAAAGAGACTGGATACTAAAAAGAAAGTCTGAGCATTCAGACTTTCTTTTTCCATGAGGAGGATCAGGATGGAGAAACAACGATTGTGGGACGAGACGTGGTTACAGTTCGCCGACATGATGGCGGAACGGCACTCGAAATGTGCCTCGAAGAGTGTCGCCTGTGTCATCGTCAAAGATGAGAAACCGATCTCGATCGGATTGAACGGGACACCGCCGGGACATACGAACTGTAATGAAATCTTTCTAAAACGTGATGACGGATTTTACCAACGAGCCGAATATGTGACGGATGATACGGTCGACTTGACCGAGCCGTCTGTGCGCATCATCGAGCAAGGTGTGACATTTGTTAAATGTAGCGACCCGTTCGAACATCACAATTGGTCAAAACAACACGAGATCCATGCCGAAATCAATGCGATCGGGAAATTGGCCGCTGATTCGACGAACGCATTCGGCGCTACCGCCTATGTGACCCATTCACCATGCCATTCTTGCTCGCTCGCGCTCATCGCTGCGCGCGTGGCCCGAGTCGTGTACGCTGTCGGCTATGAGCACGGGGATGGACTTGATTTGATGCGGGAAAGTGGGATTGACGTCTTACATATGCCGCTTGAAAAAAGTTTCAGAAACACATTGTAAACGTTTACATTCGATGTTATATTATTAATGTACTGCCAATGGTGTTTTACTCTTCCATTATTTGCCCCTCCTCGGAGGGGCCTTTTTTTATGTCTAATCGTGAGGTGAGACAAAGTTTACACATAATGTTCAATATTTCACAAACTATTCCGCTGAATCTTTTTTATAATAAGAGTAGATAAACGAGAGGGGATATGTCACATGGAAAAACTAGTTCGTTTCACAGATGGTGCCTATGATGTGGAAGCGTTGATCACACTTGAAGAGGTATGGGAAGATAAATTTGCCATCGGCACGCACAAAGAGCTTGCCGTTAAATCACTCAAAATTAATGGGAATGACGTCTCCGAGATGAAGCATGTTCGGGCGTTGCTCCGTTACTATCCGACGCTAGGTGTTTCAGGAATTCTACTCGCCCTTGACGGCGCGGCTGCTGAAATCGTCGCCTTGTCAGGTGATACCGATCCAGCCCTGCGCTTCGTCGAGCTCGTCGCCCTTCAGATGGATGAAGCCGCGACGAAACAGTTGAAAGACATGTATGCCGAAATGGCAGTTTAAAAGTTAGGATGACTTTCGGGTCATCCTTTTTAACATAATTAAGCGAGAATTCTCCCACCTCTAAGCGTCTGGGGCGAAGCCCAGCGTAGGTGGGAGATGAATCGCCCGTACATAAACTTCTTGGCCACCCCTGTGACAGATATGACGAACATAAGTTCGTGATTCCGTCAGATTTCCCTTCCCCCGCCGCGGGTATCGGATGAGGAAGGCGTTCATCACGACCATCGGCCGGGAGGAGGCGGAGACATGCTGAAGGGCTACAAATACCGGCTCCACCCGACGTCGGCACAGGCCGAGTTCCTGGTCAGGACGATCGGCTGTGCCCGGTTCATCTACAACAAGCTGCTCGAGGACCGCATCGCCATCCACGAGGAGGCGAAGGCTGGGACCGGCCCGAAGCGCAAGCTGCCGACACCCGCCTCGTACAAGCCCCTGTTCCCGTTCCTCGCCGAGGCGGACAGCCTCGCGCTCGCGAATGCGAAGCTTCACCTCGACGCGGCGTTCGCGAAGTTCTTCGCCGGGACGGCCGGCTTCCCGGTGTTCAAGTCGAGACGGAAGGCGCGCGCCTCCTACACGACGAACAACCAGCACGGCACGATCCGCATCGAGGGGGACCGGGTCCGGCTCCCGAAGGTCGGGTTCATCCGCTTCACACAGCACCGAATCTTCGACGGGGCCATCCGCTCGGCGACCGTGTCGATGACGAAGACGGGCAAGTTCTTCGTGTCGCTCCTCGTCGAGCAGCCCGACGAGCCCTGGGTCCCGGCCGAGCACAAAATCGGGATCGACCTCGGCCTCGGGCACTTCGCCGTCATGACGAACGACGCGCTCGTGACGGAGAAGGTCCCGAACCCGCGCAACCTGCGCGAGGCCGAGGAACGGCTGAGACGGGCGCAGCGCGCGCTCTCCCGCAAGAAGCCCGGCAGCCGGAACCGCGAGAAGGCGCGGCTCCTATTGGCCAAAAAGCATGAAAAGGTACGGAACCGCCGACATGACTTCCTCCACAAGCTGTCGCGACGCATCGTCGACGAGAACCAAGTCGTCGTGGTCGAGACGCTGAAGCCGAGGGAGATGATGCAGGACCGCCGCCTGGCAAAATCGATCGGGGACGCCGGGTGGGGCGAGTTCGTCCGCCAGCTCGCCTACAAATGCAGGTTCCACGGCCGCACACTGATCCAGGCCGACCCGTGGTTCGCCTCGACCCAGGTTTGTTCGGCCTGTGGCGAGAACGGCGGCAAGAAGGACCTGCACGTCCGCGAGTGGACATGCGCCGTATGCGGCACGCACCATGACCGCGACGTCAACGCGAGCCTCAACCTGTTGGGTCTCGCCGACTGAAACACTCCAGGGCAGGGACTGCCCGACGAGCTTGGTCCACAACCGTGGCTGGTCAAAGCACGGTCTTCCCAAGAAGCTCCCACTTCAAGTTGCGAAGCAAATAAGTGGTGAGTAGTTCACTTTTGTCTTGTAACTCGTGACGAGTATGGTAATATAGATAGTAGATGAAGAAATGGAACGCCATATCGTTGTCGACAAACCAAACATGGGGATCTAGATAGCTAGATCGCTGTTAAGGAGCCACGTTCATAGGAACGTGGCTTTTTTTTGCATATTTTTAAAGTCGGCACCGACATCTGCCGCGATATGGGCGTCCGAACCGAGTACGAGTGGGATGCCGAGCCGGGTCGCTTCAGCGGCGACGGCCATGGCGTATGGCTGTCCGCAGGCGGCTTTACGGAGACCGGCAGTGTTGAAGTCTAGTCCGAACCCGCGTGAGGCGATTGCACGCAACAGTCGCGACTCGGCATCTTTGACGTTCGCACGGTTCCATGAGTAGTTCGTCTGATATTTAATCGGTAAATCGATATGCCCGATGCGCGCGACGTTCAGTCGCTCCCACGGGAACTGTAACCCGGTCCCGAGCGCTTCGTAATACCGGCGTAGCACTTCTTCGAACGACCCGATTCGGCTGACGAGCGCATCAAACGTCTCCGGTGAGAAGTCGACGGGCAGGAGCTCGCCTTCGACTTGTAGAAAGTGTTGAGACAAGATCGTCTCGTCGAGGTATGAGCGATAGGGCTCGAGCAAGGCGAGCGTCTCATCGACATATCCCGGCAAATAGTCGATCTCGAGACCGACCCGAATCTCGAGTCTTCCGGCGTAATCTCGTTTCAACTGTCCGACCTCTTCTATATAAGGGGGCAATAAGTCGAGCGCCATCGCCGAGTCTTGTTCTGGCGTCGGATCAATGAAACGTGCCGGCAGCGGGGCGTGCTCGGTGAACGTCAGCGTCCGAACGCCTTGAGCAAGTGCTTGTTCGACGTACGCGTTGAGTGAATCGGTCGATCCGTGCGGACAAAATGGGGTATGGACGTGGCCATCATGGGTGTAATCAATCATCAAACATCGTTCCTTTCGAGTTCGCCGGTTGACAGCATTGGCTTGATTTGATAAATTTAACACACTACTTTAGTTTGGTAAAGTGATAATAAGGTAAAGGGTGATACTGATGATTTGGTTCAATAAAAAAGGATCCATCCCGGAAGGATGGCACGAATTGCAAGGTGAGGACGTGCTGCGTCCGAAGCAATGGATAAAATCATTTTTAGAGCGGGCCGAGGGGGACGGCTATAGTGTGATCGAGCCGCCGCTCGTTGAATACTATTCCCATTATCAAGATCTCGCACTCTTCGATGAGTCGGCGTATTATCGCTTGTTCGGCAACGATGGGGAGTTGCTCGTCATGCGACCGGACTACACGCTCCAGATCGCAAGGAAGCTCGCCGACGGACATGAACCGATGCGCGTCGCTTACGCCGGTGCCGTCTACCGACGCACGCCGAAGCATTCGGGACAACCGCATGAACGTCAGCAACTCGGTCTTGAATGGATCGATGGGGATTCAAAAGATATGGAGTTGATTGAATCGTTCCTTAGTATGACGGAACGGGTCCTGCCGAAAGGAAGTTTACGCATCCAAGTCGGATCCGCTGCATTGATCGCGTTAGTGGCGAACGAGGCCGGTATCCCGGAACGGACGTTGCGTCAATACTTAGCACTCCGTAATTTGGAGTCACTTCGCGACCTCGCGGAATCGTATCAATACCCGTTGATCGCCAAGCTGCCGTTCTTGATCGGTGACTCGGCGCTAGCAGAGTTACGCGACCTCGCGGAACCGGGCTTAAAACCGGCCATCGACGAAGTGGAGCATGCGGTCGAACATCTACGTGCGATCGGATTGAACGTCTCGTACGACTTCGGACAGACCGGCGACTTTGATTATTATTCAGGTTTGACCGTGACCGGCAGTATCGACGGCAGACGCGTCCTCTCAGGTGGCCGTTACGACTCGTTATACGGGCACTTCGGACAGTCGCGACGTGCCTTCGGACTATCGCTCGATTTAGAACAGTTAGGTGAGGTGATCAAATGAAAGTCGCAATCGCGAAAGGGCGCATCGAAACAGCGGCCCGTGAGTATTTTGAACAAGTCGGTCTCACCGTTTGGCCGGAAAAGCGGGGCCGTGAGTTGACCGTCGAAGTAGACGGTCATGAATTCATCTTCGTCAAAGGCGATGACGTCTATAAATACGTCATGCATGGCGCAGCGGACGTCGGAGTCGTCGGCGGCGACATTTTACGCGAGAAGACACCAGGCGTCCTCGAAGTCGTCGATTTACCATTCGGCCGTTGCCGCATGGCGGTATGTGGTCCGAGAGAACGGAGAAACGGTACGAAGAAACTGAAAGTTGCCAGCAAGTATCCGAATATCGCCATCTCGCACTTTGCCTCGAAACGTCAAAACGTCGAAGTGATCGCTTTGAACGGTTCGGTCGAACTCGCGCCGTTGACCGGTCTCGCCGACTGCATCGTCGATATCGTCGAGACGGGGGCGACGCTTCGCGCGAACGATTTAGAAGAATATGAGACGATTTTCACGGTTAACGCGAAATTCATCACGAGCGAGACAGCGCTCGCGAACGACCCGGACGAATTGAAAGCGTGGATTCGCCGGTTAAGCAAGGAGGGAGACAGATGAACGGACAAACGAATCGGACGCGCCGAGAACAGTGGGCAGAAGCCGTCAAACCGATTTTAGAATCGGTTGAGGCGAGAGGTGACGCGGCGCTCCTCGAATGGACGAAGCAATTTGACGGGGTCGATGTGATTGAAACGGTCGACCTTGAGACGTTTGAACCGCCGGAGGCGTATCGGGAATTGACCGAGGCGCTAACGCTCGCGGCCAAACGGATCCGTACGTTTCATGCGCGGCAACAGCGTCAAGACGACGTCTTTGAAGATGAGATGTTCCGGCTCGGTCGTCGGTTCATGCCGCTCGATTCGGTCGGCGTCTATGTGCCTGGCGGGACGGCGGTCTACCCGTCGAGTGTGTTGATGAACATCATCCCAGCGAAAGTGGCCGGAGTGAAGCGGGTCGTCATGGTGACGCCACCGAAACAAGGCGGGATCGACTTATCGCTGTTGATTGCCGCGAAGATTGCCGGTGCCGACGAATGTTATCTCGTCGGTGGCGCCCAAGCTGTCGCCGCACTCGCGTTCGGCACCGAGACGATTTCGGCCGTCGATAAGATCGTCGGGCCGGGCAACGCTTATGTGGCGACCGCGAAATCACTCGTCTCGCATTTCGTCGGGATCGATTCCGTCGCCGGTCCGTCCGAGGTGTTGATCATCGCCGACGAAACGGCCAATCCTAGATGGGTCGCAGCCGACCTGCTCGCGCAAGCCGAGCATGACGTTGAAGCGACAGCACTCGCCCTCGTGACGACAAGTGAACAGGCCGAAGCGATTCGGTCTGAGCTGGACAAGCAACTGCTCGATCTGCCACGTCGCGACATCGCAGTCGAAGCGCTCAAGCGCGGAGGCGTCCTCGTCAAAACGAAAGCAGCAGCAATTCGCTACGCGAACGATATGGCGGCCGAACACGTGCAACTTGCGGTGACAGATCCAGCCGATTATATGGCACAGATTCGCCACGGCGGCTCGTTCTTCCTCGGCCATGAGGCGGCCGAGGCGTTCGGTGACTATATTGCCGGACCGAACCACGTCTTGCCGACGAGCGGGACGGCCCGCTTCTCGAGCGGACTGTCGGTCGATGATTTTTACCGCAGACAGACGTTTCTCGAGATGACAGCGATCGACGAAGCGGTCACACGCGCCGCGATCCGAATCGCGAGACAAGAGCAGCTTGAAGGACACGCCCGAGCGATGGCGGTCCGATTGGAGGACGTATGAGACGTAACTATACAGCGATCCCGCGCTATGTCCCACATGCGGTGAGCGGATACGCGCTAAATCAAAACGAGAGTCAATTCGAGCTGCCAGAGCGCCTGCAACGAGCGATTCAGCTCGTGACGCTCCGCTCACTCAGCCGTTATCCGGTCGATGAGCTGACGGCCCTTAAAACTAGCTATGCGACTTATGCGGGTGTACAACCTGACCAATTGATGGTCGGGAGCGGCAGCGATGAGCTGCTCGCCATACTTTGCCAAGCCATTCTCGACACAGAAGACGTCGTCTTGGCACCGGCACCCGACTTTTCGATGTACGGCATTTACGCGCACATCGCCCGGGGCCAGTTCTTCCAACCTGAGGCAGACGGCCTCACGATCGATTCATTGCTTCGATTGATTGAAGCGAACGAACCGAAACTCGTGCTCGTGTCGAACCCGAACAATCCGACCGGGAAGATGTGGACGCTCGACCAATTAGAGACGATCGCGAAAAAAGTCCCGTACCTCGTCGTCGACGAGGCGTATATCGACTTCACGATGAGTGATTCCTTCAAGTCGCGACTCGCGGATTACCCGAACGTCATCATTTTGCGGACGTTATCGAAAGCGTTCGGACTCGCGAACTTACGGATCGGCTTCATGATCGCCCATCCCGATTTGATCGAGAAGATCGACCGGTTCCGCTCGCCGTTCAACGTCAGTGGATTGAGCGCGGCTGTTGCGACCGTCGTCCTTGACGACCCGGATTATATCGCTCAGTCCGTCGCCTTCCATAACGGTCAACGTCAAAAGCTCGAACAACTGCTCGCGCCAATCGGCAACGTCTTGCCGAGCCGGGCCAACTTCCTATACGTCGAGACGCCCAATAGTGAGATGTGGGTCGAGCGGTTCCTCGCTTACGGTGTCCACGTCCGTGCGTTTCCGACCGGACTGCGCGTCAGTGCGGGAACGGACGAGGCGTATCGATTCATCAAACAAATGTTAGAAGAGGTGACTTCTTTTGAGAACAGCTGAAATTAAACGTGAGACGAAAGAAACGAACATCGAGCTTCGTCTCGATTTAGACGGTACAGGTCAAAGTGACATTAAGACAGGCGTCGGCTTTTTCGACCATATGTTGACGCTGTTCGCCTTCCATAGCCGCATCGACTTAACGGTGCAAGTCGAAGGGGACACGTGGGTCGATGCGCACCACACGGTCGAAGACGTCGGCATCGCCCTCGGGCAGATGATCTTAGAAGCGCTCGGGGACAAAGTCGGGATCCGTCGCTACGGGACGAGCTACTTACCGATGGACGAGACACTCGCCCGGGCCGTCATCGACGTCTCGGGACGCCCGTTCCTCGTCTACCGAGCTGAAATCAACAATCCGAAGCTCGGTGACTTCGACACGGAACTCGCGGAAGAGTTCTTCCGCGCCGTCGCGATGAACGCGCGGTTGACGCTCCATCTTGACGTGTTATACGGCTCGAACTCGCACCATATGATCGAAGGGCTGTTTAAAGCGTTCGGCCGCGCCCTTGCCGAAGCGATCGGGAAAGACGGGCTCGACCGCCTCCCTTCGACGAAAGGACGGATCGAAGGATGAACGTCGCGGTGATTGACTACGGCATGGGAAACGTCTTCAACGTCGAACGGGCGCTACAAGCGATCGGTTGTTACGTCACGATCACGAACGATCCGGCTGAAATCGAAGCGGCCGACGCCATCCTCTTGCCTGGCGTCGGTGCGTTCCCGCAAGCGATGCAGTCGCTTGAGGACACGGGACTCATTCCGTTGCTCAAGCGAGTGGCGACCGAGAAGCCGTTGCTTGGGATTTGTCTCGGGATGCAACTGTTATTCGAGTCGAGCACGGAAGGCATGCCGACGCCAGGACTCGGTTTGATTGAAGGACGAGTCGAACGGATGCGGGCCAAACGGTTGCCTCACGTCGGCTGGAACTCGATTTTACGCGACGAGGACGTCTATTTCGTCCACTCGTATCACGTCGTGACCGCTGACGACAATATCGTCGCCTCAGCTGACTATATGGGAGAGCGCGTACCGGCCATCGTCCGATCAGGTCTCGTGACCGGGATGCAATTTCACCCGGAGAAGAGCGGCGCGTTCGGACTCAGCTTATTAAAAGAATGGAAGGAGGCGGTCGAACGTGAAACTGCTACCGGCAATTGACTTAATCGGCGGCAAGATTGTCCGCCTGACTGAAGGAGATTTCAACACGGAAGAGCAATACGGCGACCCGTATGAGAAGTTAAAAGAATGGACCGGGCGCGTCCCGATGCTCCACTTGATCGATTTAGAAGGTGCGAAAGCTGGTGAGCCGAAACATCTCGATGTCGTCCGTTTCGCCAAATCGTGCGGCTTTTTCGTCCAGACGGGCGGAGGGATTCGCTCCGAAGCAGCGCTTGATGCTGTCATGGCAACTGGGGTGGACCGTGTCCTGCTCGGTACGAAAGCGTTCACCGATCCTGATTTCCTAGACCGGGCACTCGCCAAGTACGGGAGTCGTGTCGCCGTCGCCCTTGACGCCTACGACGGCATCGTCGCCATCAACGGCTGGCAAGACGCGACCGAACTAAAAGACATCGATGTGGCCATCGATCTTGCCAGCCGCGGGGTCGAGACGATTCTTTACACGGACATCGGTTCGGACGGGAAACTGAACGGACCGAACTTAGAGCGCATGAAGGCGCTCCGGGAAGCTGTCTCGGTCACGCTCATCGCCTCGGGCGGTGTCACGACCGAAGCCGACGTCAAGGCACTGAGTGAGGCCGGAATTGATGAGGCGGTCGTCGGGAAAGCGCTCTTGTCTGGCAAAGTCAGTCTTGACGACTTGATCGAATGGGAGGCGCGACATGCTAAAGCGTAGAATCATCCCATGTTTAGACGTGAAAGACGGACGTGTCGTCAAAGGCATCGAGTTTGTCGAACTGCGTGACATCGGTGACCCTGTCGAGATTGCCAAGTACTATGACGCCTCAGGTGCGGATGAACTTGTCTTTCTAGACATTACGGCAAGCACGGAACGAAGACAGACGATGCTTGACGTCGTCAGTGCCGTCGCCCGGAAAGTGTTCATCCCGCTCACGGTCGGGGGCGGCATCCGTTCCCTTGAAGACATCTCGTCCCTGCTCAAAGCAGGAGCCGACAAAGTGTCGCTCAACACGCTCGCCGTCGAGTCACCTGACTTGATCAAGCGGGCAGCCGAACGTTTCGGTTCCCAGTGTATCGTCGTCGCCATCGACGTCCGTTTCGAAGAAGGTGACTATTACGTATACACGTACGGCGGGAAACACCGGACCGAGCTGACGGCGGTCGATTGGGCTAAGCGCGTCGCTGAACTCGGGGCCGGGGAGTTGCTCGTCACGTCGATGAACCAAGACGGGAAACAGAGTGGCTATGATTTAAAAATTCTCGAATTGCTACGGGCAGCGGTCGATATCCCGATCATCGCCTCAGGCGGGGCCGGGAACGCTGAACACGTCGTCGAGGCACTTGAAACAGTCGACGCCGCCTTACTCGCTTCGATCTTGCACGACCGAAAAACGACAGTAGAAGAGGTGAAGCACGTATGCAGCGCGAACAACTTGCCGATGCGGTTCGTTACGACGCAAACGGACTAATCCCGGCGATTATCGTGTCGACGGATGACGAGACCGTCCTCATGTTAGGATATATGAATCACGAGGCGATCGAAGCGACGCTCCAGACGAACAAAGTCACGTTCTGGTCACGTTCGAAAGGGCGGCTTTGGATGAAAGGTGAATCGAGCGGCAACACGCTCGACCTTGAGAGCATCCATGTCGATTGCGATCAAGACGCGCTGTTAGTCCGCGTCCATGCGAACGGACCGACGTGTCATACTGGAAATCGCAGTTGCTTTTTTACGGAGGTGAACATATGATCCACGAACTCGAAAAACTGATTCAAGAACGAAAGACAGAGCCGAAGGAAGGTTCTTATACGTCGTACTTGTTTGATGAAGGGTTAGACAAAATCGCGAAAAAGTTTGGGGAAGAGTCGTTCGAGGTCGTCATTGCGGCATTGAACGATGAAGACTTGGTCGAAGAGACGGCTGATTTGTTGTACCACTTGCTCGTCTTGCTCGCAGCCAAAGGCGTCTCCTTACACGACGTCGAGACGTTGCTCGCCGAACGGCATGGGACGACGACACCGGCGAAACCGCGCCGCGACGTCACGGAATGGTGACAGACAAAGGGAAGGAAGCCGCGGCTTCCTTCCCTTTGTGGTTAACGATTGACGGAAGCGGCCATACGGATGTACGTATGACGGCGTCCGCGGATGGCGATCGACAACGCCTGAATATTCTCAGGTGTGGCGATTCCGGACAGACCGGCGTCGCCGATATGGAAGATGTCGGTACCGCCGCGTTTTGATGATAAGGCGATGTCGCGGATCGTCCCTTCGTCGGCGCCTTCTTGTGACGTTCCGATGGCGGCCAAGACGAGCTTGTTCAGTGCTTGGATTTCTTGCGTCACGTGATAGAACTCGTCTTCACGGACACCTGGGACGGTTCCTGGCGCGGGAATCAAGATGATGTCGGCACCAGCTTCGGCAAAGCGGACGTACGCATCACGGTCGATCACGTTACCGACACCCGCTTGATGCATCTTCCCGGCAATGATGACGCCGGCAAATTCAGACCGGGCCGTGATGATCGCTTTTTCGATGGCCTCGTTCGTGACACCGGTGTTCGGATTACCGGTCAAACAGACGAAGTCGATTCCGAGTTCGGAAGCGCGGGTGAACGCTTCCTGCGTCGCCAGTCGGCCTTGTTTCACGTCGAACATGTCCGAGGACTTCTCGCTGAAGTCGACAGGCTCGAGATTGACACCGACCGGCAGTCCGATCAGCCGTTTTAATTCCGTGATCGGATTGTCGGACATCGTCTCACCCGGGATGTCGCCGAATAAGGCGTGGCTTTCAAGTCCCTTTATGTACGGATGGAACACGTCAAGCATGTTGAGCAAGATCATGTCGGCGCCGAACGCCCGGGCGAGCTCGGCGTTCGTCACTTCGGGATAGAGCGGCTGCACGGTCGGAATGACCTCGGCGAGCACGGTCCGGCCTTCGGCTTTTCGGATCGACTCAATCAAATCGTTACGGTTGAACGTCAAGAAATCACTCGCTTTGCAATCAAGAATGCGTTTCATAGTCAACTACCTCCTCAGATTCGTCCATTTTCCTATTCCCTATTCGTGCCAATATCCCTCTATAATAAAACAGAATGGAGGCGAAAACATGACAGAAAAAGAAAAGATGATTCAAGGTGAACTTTATCTGGCCGCTGATTCGGAACTCGTCGCTGACCGGCGACAGGCGCGACGTCTGACAGAGCGGTTCAATCAGTCCGGGATCGATGAGCTCGACGTCCGCAAGCAAGTACTCGGTGAACTGTTCGGTTCGACCGGGGCATCGTTCTACCTAGAACCGACGTTCAAGTGTGACTACGGATACAATATTCATCTCGGGGACCGTTTTTTTGCGAACTTCGACTGCGTGTTTTTAGATATCTGTCCGATCCGGTTCGGGGATGACTGTATGCTCGGTCCCGGTGTCCACGTCTACACGGCGACCCATCCGCTCGACCCGACAGAACGAATTTCTGGCCTCGAGTACGGTAAGCCGGTTACGGTCGGCCATCGCGTCTGGATCGGTGGCGGGGCCATCATCAATCCGGGCGTGACGATTGGGGATGACACAGTCATCGCCTCAGGTGCGGTTGTGACGAAAGACGTGCCGGCCCGTGCCGTCGTCGGAGGCAATCCGGCCCGAGTGATCAAGCTAATTCCATGAATCTTAAAATGACCTTTCCGAACTCGTTCGGAAAGGTCATTGTTCATTTCCAGACTCGTTTTACGTTGAGCGTTTCTTGGGCATAACCCCAAACGGAAATCGGGGACATGAACAATTGATAGCTCAGTACGAAAAAGATGAATCCGAAGAAGTTTTTACGTACCCGTAAGTTCAAGTTCTTGAATACATAGTCCCGTTGGTAGAAGTAGAGCAGTCCATAGCTAAGGACGGTCAATGGCAGGACGAGGAGCGTCATCGGTCCAACGATCCAATAATGACCGAACAGAGCGAGAACGAGACCTGGGATCCAGAAGAACGTGAAGGCGATATCGAGATACGGCATGATCAAATTGACCCCGGTCAAGTACTTCGTATAAAGCTGGGGCTGACGCCACGGTTTCACTTCTTGCAATCCCTCGATCATCCCACGGGCCCAACGCGACCGTTGACGCGCAAAGTGGCGGAACGATTCAGGTGCGTCCGTGAACGCGACGGCGAGCGGTTCGAAATAGACGCGACGCTTCATTTCAAGGAGTCGCCACGTGAGAACGATGTCTTCCCCGATCGCATCTGGCCAACCACCGACTCGTTTGACGGCATCGGTCTCGTACAAACTGAACGCACCTTGAGCGACGAGTGTCCCTTGGTAAAGCCCTTGAAGCCGCTTGATTGATGCGATGCCGAGAAAATAATCCCACTCTTGAAGCCGTGTCCAAAACGAACTGCGGCTATTGCGAACGAGCATGCTGCCGGCGACGGCACAGACGTCTTTCGGACTCGACACGAGCCGTGCGACCAAATAGCGAATCGCGGACGGATGAATCAACGTATCGGCATCGAGCGTGATGATGTATTGGGTAGTCACTTTCGTTAAACCGTAATTGAGCGCTTGGAACTTCCCGGCTCTCGGTTCATGCAATAGCTCGATTTGTAAGGCGAAATCTTCTTGCGCCCGTATCACTTCGGCCGACGTGGCATCGCTTGAGTTGTTATCAATGACGAATACTTGGAGCGGTCCCGTGTAGTCTTGCAGTGTCACGTAACGAATCGTCTCGTAGATGGATGATTGTTCGTTGTAGGCGGCAATCATGACCGTCACGGCTTCGTCCGGATGTTCGTTTGTGAACGGCGGCTGCCGATCGAGAACGAGACTCGCGAGCAAGAATGCCATCAAATAGCCCGGGACGTAAGCGATACCACCGATGATGAACAAGGCGAGCACCCAATTCGTCAGTGCAGCCAAATCGGTCAACCAAGGTAAAGAAATGTAGATAGAAAACAATAACCAGAGCCATGAAAAACCGTGCGCCAACCAAAAGCGAGTCAAAATCGTCCAATACCAACGATTCCCGATGCGATTGCGTCCCCATCTCGATTCGACCGGTTCATTTCGTGAAATCATGTGATGTCCTCAATTCTGTTTCAATGGAAACGAGCTTGTCTAATATTGAAAATTTATCGTTCAAGTTAGATATACAGACAGCAAATTGAATTTTGATGGGGAATGCTTATAAAGTCAACAAATGATGCGTCGTGCATAAAAAATATTGACCCAAATTAAAAACAGGACCTGGGTCCTGTTTTTAGTTTTAGCTATGAAATTGTTTCTGATGTGTGCGCCCAAGCAATCAATGTTTGTCGAGCAAGGGCAAGTGCTTGCTCGTTACCGAGCGTGACGCGGATCCCGTCCGGTTGACGCGACGTATGGATGCCGTGTTCGGCTAAGTGAGACCAAACCGCTTCGGGCTGGTCGAGTGTGACGTATAAAAAATTCGCCTCAGCTGGCTGGACTTGACCGATCGTCCCGAGTAACTCCGACCACTTGACCCGCATATCGTGATGCCAAGCGATTGACTCGTTCAAGTAGGTCGCATCAGCCAAAAAGACGTTGGCAATTTTCGCGCTCACACCGCTTATATTGAACGGAGGGACGAATTGCCGGAAATACTGAGCGAGTTCGGTCGTCGTGATCATAAACCCGAGACGGGCGTTGGCTAAGCCGAACGCCTTTGATAGCGTCCGTAAGACGATCACGTTCGTCAGTTCATTCAAGTGCTTGACGATACTCGATGCAGGCGTGAAATCGATATACGCCTCGTCGACGATTAAATAAGGGACGAGGCCTGCCAGTTCGGTCAACTCACCGACCGTCCACAACTTACCGGTCGGATTGTTCGGGTTCGACAACAGTAACAGCTTCGGTGCATGTTGCTGAATCGCCAGGGCGAGCGCCTCATACGATAAATCGTCCGCCTGAACATGCCGACCGTGCGCAATCGTCGTGAAGATCGGGTACAGCGAGAAGTCAGGACTCGGTGACAAGACGACGTCTTCTGGTGACAAGAGCGCCTGCGTGACGACGTGAATCATTTCGTCACTGCCACAGCCGACGAGCAACTGGTTCGGTTCGACGCCAGCATAGGCCGCGTAGCGGGTGAACAGTTCATCGATCGGTTGGACCGGATATTCGTGCAAGTCATGGAAAGAGATCGTTGCCAGCTGTTCATGCAACCGCTTCGGCGCCGGGAACTGGCTTTCGTTTTGATTCAATCGATATCCTTCCGGGTAAGTGACGGGATAGATTGGGAGGTCGACTTGCCTCATTCCGTCGGCTCCATCGAGAACCATTTTTTAGCGAGCTCATCGATCTCCCCTGAGTCGATCATCTTGTTCAACTCGTCGTTGAACTGATCACGCAAATCGTCTTCCAATTTGAAAGCGGCCGCCGATCCTTTCTCGCCGTCTTCTTTAAGCGCGAACGTATAAAAACCCGCGTCTTGGTCTAAGTATTTTTGAGCGACCGTGTCTTCGATGACCATCGCGTCGATGCGGCCCGTGTTCAACTCTTGAACGATTTCTGGAATCTTGTTCAACGACACGAGTTCAGCGTCTGGCGCTTGGTCTTTAGCGATATTCTCTTGAATTGAAGCGGTCTGGACACCGATCTTCTTACCGGCTAGCGCTTCGATTTCTTTTAACGATTCATCTTTTGTCATAATCAAGTTCGTCGCCGACAAATAGATGTCCGAGAACGACGCGTTTTCTTTCCGCTCTTCGGTCGGTGTCATGCCGGCCATGACGAAGTCGATCCGTCCAGCGTTCAAGGCTCCGAGCAAACTGCCGAAGTCCATGTCCTCAATCTTTAACTCATAGCCGAGACGCTCTGTGACGGTTTCGGCAATCTCGATGTCGAAGCCGACAATCTCATCCCCGTTCGCCGTATCAACGAACTCATACGGGAAGTAATCAGCACTTGTGCCCATGACGAGTGTCTTTTTTTCTTCTCCCGTTGTCTCTTGGCTGCATCCCGCTAATAATGCGCTTGCGACTAGTCCCCCAGTAACGATCCACTTTTTCATGTATAAATTCCTCCTTCAAGATATGAGACTAAGTGTAATTGCATAATTATTAATTGTAAAGCATAAAAATACAATCTTCGCAAAAAAAATGAATCCACGGTTGTGAGATCGTCGACTCATGGAGCAGTTACTCTTCCATTTTGACGTAATCGACGACGTTCTCTATATAACTATGGAGCGGCTGACTCGTGTCGATGGTCAATGTTTTTATGGAAGGTGGTTTTTTACTGTCGGCGATGCTTCGGTGAAAGTCGTTCGGGGAAACGGATTCGATTTGACTAATCGTTTGTTAGCGCTCGGAAAGTCGGCGATTGATTTCATCGACGTCGTCGACGACACACTCGACGTAGCGATAAGTGGCGCCATAGTTTTCGGCGAGTGGCAATCCGCGTTCAAGCATCACATCATACAGGCAAGGGCTGTCCAGAATGACGTTCCGCCTTAGTGACAAATTGAACGAAATAAGCGCCTAATCGATGTCATAGGCGACTTTTCCGGCCAGTGCCGGGTCGGGCGGATGATCCACCATTGATTCGAGCAACGCTGTCTTCGTCACGTCATGGTCGACGATGATCGCATCGAGCTGAGGCGCGATGGCACGGGCCAGCGTCGATTTGCCGGAACCCGGAAATCCGGACATTTGTAAAAAGAACATTGTTTCACCTCACTTTTCGTTTGATTTACCACGGCTGAAACCGGCGAATAACCTGCCACCGAACGGGAGCAACGCCTCGTCAACGAAGCGGACGAGGTCGTCAATCTCATTCATTTGTTCATGTCTTCTTTTGCGGTGATGTTCCATTTTTTCAACGCTCCGTCTTCTTCGTAAATGACTCGGACTTCCATCTGACTCAGTACGAGCCGTTGCTCCGAGGCAAAAAGGACGAGCGGATAGCCGATCGACAACGGCTCGTCAGCCTCATAAATCGGACTGTGGGCCTGCATCGCGTAATAGCCGTCAGACCGGGTATTAGCCGCACCGGCGTCGATTTGGAGCACCGTTTCGAAACCTTGCAGCCGAAGCACGTAACTGTACGTCGTTCGGGCCCCACGTTCGAGCCGCCATTCCTCAATCACGGCTTCATGATCGTT
Source organism: Exiguobacterium sp. SH5S13 (assembly GCF_004337085.1). Classification (NCBI taxonomy): domain Bacteria; kingdom Bacillati; phylum Bacillota; class Bacilli; order Caryophanales; genus Exiguobacterium; species Exiguobacterium sp. SH5S13. The sequence continues at coordinate 40,001 of NZ_SJUS01000004.1, forward strand.
TTGATTCGCTTCGAATAAAACTTCTTGCGCCGTGTATTCTCGTTCATATGGAATCATCTCTTGAATGTTGACGGCCGTCATCGTCGCGAGTTTTTGCGATTCTTCCGACGGCGGCGTGATGAGAATCCCGATAAAGATCAAGATAGGGATGAGCAAATAAATGATGACCCGACTTTGCATATGGCTTCACCTGTCCTTTATCGAGTTTTTTCGCCATAGTTTGTCAGAACCCTGCCTAACACTTGAAAAATGTCACGAGCAGCACGTTCAATCGTCAAAAATAGGACGACCGGATGTATGATGAAGTCAGGAGGGGATGGAGATGAAAATCGGGGTTATCGGCGGGGGGATCGCCGGGTTGACGGCGGCGGCTCTCGCTAGTCGATCGGGACATGACGTGATTGTTTTTGAGTCATCGCGCGAATGGGGTGGATGTGCCGGCAAGTTCGACCGCGGGGACTACCGCTTCCCGGCCGGGGCGACGCTCGGGATGGGCTTCGAACGAGGCGGTCTCCATCAGCGCGTGCTCGACTATTTGAACGAGTCGGTCGCAGTCGAGAAGCTCGACGAAGTGATGCACGTCCACTTGAACGATCGAACGGTCGTTTATTATCAAGCGCGCCAAGCGTTTCTCGATGAACTGAGCGTAAAGTTTCCGGAACTGCAGTCGGATATCCGGTCATTCTTTCGAGAAGTATGGACGGATTTTGATAGAATCCGACCGCTGTTTGAGCGATTGCCGGCTTTACCGCTCCGGACGATAGACGATGCGCTGACCGCATTACGCGGATTTCAGCCGAATCAAGTAGCGGCACTCGTAAAATTATATCGTCCGCTACATGAAACGTTGCGACGTCATCGGTTGGGTGGGACACCGTTCGAGCAATTCATCGATGGCATTTTACTCGATAGTTTACAGACGGGAGCACGCGAGGCGAGTCACTTGCTCGCGACCGTCGCGCTATCGATTTATCATGAAGGAGCATTTTACGTCGAAGGTGGATTGTACACACTCGCTCACGCCTTGGAACGCTCGATTCGACATAGCGGAGGCACGACGCTGCTCGGTCGTCAAATCATGAAAATCGAGCGCGTCGCCGACGGCTGGTTATTGACCGATCGCCGGGGCCGGCTTGAGATCGTCGACATCGTCGTTGCCGCAATCCCGCTCGAGGCGACACATCGCTTGCTCAACGGTGCTGACGAGCGTCGATTTGCCGGGCAATATCGACGTCAGTTGAAGCAATCGCAATGGGGCACGTTCAGTCTATACGTGACGTTGCCCGAGCGCGTCTGTCTGGACCGGCCCTTATTCCAACAAGTGTATACGGACGACTTGCCGTCCGGCCATGCCTTCATCTCGATGTCGGCTCCGGACGACGTGTTACGGACGTCTCTCCCCGAACGGACCGTGACGGTCTCGACGCATATCGATTTATCAGAGTGGGACGATTGGAAAGACAGGGCCACCTATGAGAAACTAGAAGTAATATGGACCGAGCGTCTCATCTCGGCCGTGAAGCGGGCGTTTCCGGACTGGACGGGCGAATCAGCGGTCCTCCTTCCCGGGGGTCCAGGAGCGTGGGTGAAATATACGAGACGACCGCACGGTGCTGTCGGCGGCTATGCGCAAACATCGCGTCAGGCTCTGTTCCATGCCGCGAGCTATCGGACGACGCTACCGAACTTTTTCGTGTGCGGGGATACGGTGTTCCCGGGAGCGGGGACGATCGGGGCAATGACGAGCGGGTTGCACGTCGGACGTGCGCTCGGTGCAAAGCTATAATGAAGGAGACGGTGTCATGCATAAGAAAACATTTAATGAGCTGACGACGAAAGAACTGTATGATCTGTTGGCGCTGCGGACCGAGGTGTTCGTCGTCGAGCAAGATTGTCCGTATCAGGAAGTCGACGGGAAAGATGTCACGGCGCATCATTACTGGATCGAAGAAAACGGTGTGATTGTCGCCGCACTTCGGGTGCTCGCCGAAGAAACGCCGATCGCGATTGGTCGTGTCGTTACGAGACAAACTCATCGGGGGAAAGGCTATTCTCGCAGGTTGATGGATGCGGCAGTCGCTGATTTTGGAAATGACGAGCTCTACTTACAAGCCCAGACATACGTCGAACCGTTCTATGCGAGTTTCGGCTTTTCGCGAACGAGTGAAGAATACTTAGAAGACGGTATCCCGCATGTCGATATGACGCGGGAAAGAACAAAATCTTCCTAAAGCAGTGCGGTACCGTTCGCCAGAAGTTCATGGTAGAATGTTGAGGAATACATGCGCACATGAAAACGTGCGATAACATTATAGCGTGCAAAGGGGTTTACGATGGTGACTGACCAACAAGTGATTGAAAAAGCGAAAGAATTAGCCGACCTTTTGGCAAAGACTCCAGAAGTGGCCCGCTTCAAAGAAGCGGAAACGAAAGTGAACGAAAGTGAACGCGTCCAAACGTTGATCAAACGGATCAAATATTTACAAAAAGAAGCGGTCAACTGCAAACATTACGGGAAGACCGAAGCGCTTGCCAAAGTCGAACTAAAAATCGACAAGGCAATGGACGAACTCGATTCGATTCCGGTCGTCCAGGCGTTCCAAGAGACACAAGTCGAAGTGAACGACCTCCTTCAATACGTGACGGTGACGCTCGCCAACTCGGTGACGGACCGAATCATCGAAGCGACGGAAGGCGACGTACTCGCAGGTAAAACAGGAAGCGGCATGGCAGCGGAGAAATCACGCGGCGGTTGCGGATACTAAAAAACAACAGCTGGCCTTTGGTCAGCTGTTCTACTTTATAGAGGTGAGACGAAATGGAAGCGATACATCAGACACCGATGATGAAGCAATATTTTTCAATCAAGGCGGATTATCCTGACGCCTTTGTATTTTACCGGCTCGGTGACTTTTACGAGCTCTTTTTTGAAGACGCCCAAATCGTGGCGAAAGAACTCGAATTGACGCTCACCGCGAAAAACGGCAAAAACGCCGAGCATCCGATCCCGATGTGTGGAGTCCCGCATCACTCGGCAGCCGTCTACATCGAGCAGTTGATCGAAAAAGGATTCAACGTCGCAATCTGTGAGCAGATGGAAGATCCGAAAGCGACAAAAGGCCTTGTGAAGCGGGAAGTCATCCAAGTCATTACGCCAGGTACTTACATGGCCGCGCTCGGAGACAAAGACAACCGTTATTTGGTCGCCGTCGCCAAAGTTGGTGAAACCTACGGGGTCGCCCGTGGTGACGTGACGACAGGTGAATCTTGGCTGACGACGTTGCCGACGAAAGAAGCGGTCCTCCGTGAAGTCGAAGGATTGATCCCGAGTGAGATATTAGTCGATGACGATCAGCTCGCGGACATGTTGCAGCCGCTCGGGATCCCGCTGTCGATTCAAGTCGAACGCCGGTCGAGCGAACTGTCCGCATCGGCGAAAGACGACGCCCAAGTGAGCGCGTTTGATTTGCTGTACGCCTATTTGACACGGACGCAAAAGCGGGCGCTCGACCACTTGCAGCCGGCGATCGCCTATGAGGTCGAAGCCCACATGCAGCTCGACCCGAATACGGCACGCAATTTAGAACTGTTCCGCTCGGCCCGGTCCGGAGAACGGAAAGGCTCACTCTTATCACTGCTCGACGAGACGACGACCGCCATGGGTGGACGTCTTTTAAAGCGTTGGCTCGAACAACCGCTCTATACAGAGCAAGCGATTCATGAGCGTCAAGACGCGGTCGAGAACTTACTTGACGATTTCATGCTGCGCGACCAACTCCGGGACGAATTGAAACACGTCTATGATATTGAGCGGCTCGTCGCGAAAGTCGGCTACGGGACGGCGAACGCGCGCGATCTCGTACAATTGCGCGACACACTAGCACGCATCCCGGCTTTGAGCGTGATGCTCGAAGCGGTCGCATCAAGCCGGTTGCATCATATCCATGAGGACTTGGACACGTTCGAAGACTTGGCGGCGCTCCTTGAAGCGGCGCTCGTCGAATCTCCACCGATCTCGACGAAAGAAGGCGGAATGATTCGTAAAGGCTATTCAGAAGAGCTCGATCAGTTACTTGAAGCGAAAGCGAACGGGAAGTCGTGGATCGCGAACCTGGAGCAACAAGAGCGGATCGCGACCGGAATCAAGTCATTAAAGATCGGCTACAACCGTGTCTTCGGGTATTATCTCGAAGTGACGAAAGCGAACGCCCGTTTACTCGAAGAAGGTCGGTACGAGCGGAAACAGACGCTCGCGAACGCCGAACGCTACGTCACGCCCGAGCTGAAAGAGAAAGAAGCGCTCATCCTCGGTGCGGAAGAGAAGAGCTGCACGCTCGAGTATGACTTGTTCGTCACACTGCGCGACCGAGTCAAACTTGAGACGAAACGGTTGCAACAGCTCGCACGGTCGCTCAGTGAACTTGACGTCCTGCTCGCTTTGGCGATCGTCGCCGAAAAGCGGGACTACGTGCGTCCGACAGCGTCCGCAAACGTTCAAATCGATCGCGGCCGGCACCCGGTCATCGAGACGGTTCTGCCACGCGGTGACTATGTCGCCAACGACTTGACGCTTGACGACTCGCGTCAGATGCTGTTGATCACCGGACCGAACATGTCCGGTAAATCGACGTACATGCGCCAGTTCGCGTTGATCGCGATCATGCACCAAATCGGATCGTTCGTCCCGGCCGAGGCGGCCGAACTGCCGCTGTTTGACCGCATCTTCACTCGCATCGGGGCAGCGGACGACCTCGTGAGCGGTCAGTCCACGTTTATGGTCGAAATGACCGAGACGCGCCAGGCCGTGACCGAGGCGACGGCGAACAGCCTGATCTTGCTAGATGAAATCGGGCGCGGGACGTCGACGTATGATGGGATGGCGCTTGCGCAAGCAATCGTCGAATATATCGCCGCCTCAATCGGCGCGAAGACACTGTTCTCGACGCATTATCATGAGCTGACCGTCCTCGAAACGACGATCCCGACGCTCGAGAACGTCCACGTCCGCGCCATCGAACGCGACGGACGCGTCGTCTTCTTGCATGAAGTTCATCCAGGCAAGGCCGACAAGTCTTACGGCATCCACGTCGCGGAACTGGCCGACTTGCCGCAATCGCTCATCGAACGAGCCCGGACGATCTTAACAGAGCTCGAACAAGAGAAAGAGCCGATCGCTGCCCCGACAACGAAGAAGTCGAGCGATGAAACCGCTCAGCTCTCTTTGTTCGAGACGAAAGATGAGTTAAAACAACAATTGCTCGAGCTCGATCTTTTAGCGATGAACCCGATCGAGGCGATGCAGGCGCTCTATGCGCTCCAACAGTCTGCGAAGAAAGGGTGAGTCGATGGGAATCATTCAAGAGTTGCCAGAACAGTTAGCCAACCGGATTGCGGCCGGGGAAGTTGTCGAACGACCGGCATCGGTCGTGAAAGAACTCGTCGAAAACGCGATTGATGCCGGCGCGACGAAAGTGGAAGTCGAGCTAGAAGAGGCCGGGATCCGGCTCATCAAAGTGCGGGATAACGGCCACGGCTTTTACGAGGATGACGCGGCCCGTGCTTTTTTAAGACATGCGACGAGCAAGATACGAGACGAACATGATTTGTTCCGGATTCGGACGCTCGGATTCCGGGGCGAGGCGCTCGCCTCGATCGCATCGGTCAGTCACGTCACGTTAAAGTCGCGCCGGGCTGATGAGGCCGGCTTTGAGATGACGCTACATGGCGGCGTCGTGATCGAGCAAACACCGACTGCTGCTAACGTCGGGACAGAGATCACGGTCAGTCAATTGTTCTATAATACGCCAGCCCGTTTGAAATACTTGAAAACGTCTGCGACCGAGCTCGCGAGCATCACCGACACGTTGAACCGGATCGCCTTGTCACACCCAGAAGTTCGATTGACGGCTTTCCATGAAGACAAGGAGCTACTCCGAACGAACGGGAACGGGGACATCAAGCAAGTCATGCTCGCGATCTACGGTCGGCAAGTCGCCGCCCAAATCGTGACGGCGTCGAGCAAGACGAATGACTACAGCTTGAGTGCTCACCTCGTGCGGCCCGAAGTGACGCGTTCAAATAAACAGTACGTGACCCTGATCTTGAACGGGCGGAGCATCAAAAATTTCGCGCTCACGCAAAGCGTGCTCGAAGGCTATCATACGCTCCTGCCGATCGGACGTTACCCGATCGCCGTGCTCGAAGTGAACATGGACCCGATGCTGATTGATGTCAACGTCCATCCGACGAAGCGGGAAGTGCGGCTGTCAAAAGAGAAAGAACTTTGCCAACTGATCCGGGAGACGGTTCAGCTGACACTTCGGGAGCAACGGTTGATCCCGTCGGTCAAACCAAGACAGCCGTCCGTTCAGACAGCGCAATCGAAGCTTGATCTCACCGTCGAACGCTCAGACACAGCAGTTGAGCCGAACGCATGGAACTATCCGATCCCACGCGAGCCGGTCACGTCACCGAGTCGCTGGTCACCGACACCACTCGTTCAAGAAACACCGGTCGAAACAGTGCTGCCAGAAGAACCGGGGGTTGAAAAGACGAGACAGCGGCTACCGGCGCTCGATGTCATTGGCCAGCTCCATGCGAGTTACATCGTCTGCGGCGCAGACGATGGCATGTACATCATCGACCAGCACGCCGCCCAAGAACGCATCAAGTACGAGTTATTTTATGACCAACTCGGCCAGCCGGAAAAAGAGTATCAATTGTTGCTGTTGCCGCTCACGCTCGAGTTCACCCAACAAGAGACGCTTGCGATCGAAGAAGTCGCCCCGCTTCTTAAAGAAGCGGGCCTCGATTTAGAGGCGTTCGGAGGCAATACGTTTCTCGTCCGGGAAATCCCGACATGGTACCCGCAGCACGATCTCGAAGGGACAGTCCGTGATTTGATCGAGATGGCGATTCGGGACCGATCAATCGATATCGCTAAATATCGCGAACAGGCGTCGATCCTGATGGCGTGCAAACGATCGATCAAAGCGAACCATCCGTTAAACCTCGAGATGATGCGACAGTTGATCCGCGACCTTGGCGAGACGACGTCTCCGTATACGTGTCCACACGGACGTCCGATTTTAGTGAAGTGGAGTACGTATGAACTCGAGAAGTTGTTCAAACGTGTCATGTGACAAACATTGTAATCTTAATTTAACCGACTGTAACGTTTATGGATGCTTAGCTATGGGAACAATATACACATGTCGTCAAACGCATCGAGGTTGAGAGGTGGAGTTCACACTGCCTCACCCTCAAGATGTAGACATGATTCATAAACCAGTAGGGGGAAATGATTATGACAGACACGCTTAAAGTAACGACACGAGAATTACGACCACGTTCGGTTCGAACAAACTTACGTAAAGAAGGAAAAGTACTTGGTGTCGTTTACGGCTACAAAGTCGAAAGCACACCAGTCGCGTTTGAAGAAATGGCATTGCGCAAGATTCTCCGGGAACACGGTGACAACGCCTTGATCGAACTCAACATCGACGGCAAGAAAGTAAACACACTCGTTCACGGGACGGAAGTTGACCCGTTCACGAACACATACAAGCACGTCGAGTTCATGGCAGTCAAAATGGATGAGGCAACTGAAGTTGAAGCAGACGTCACACTCGTCGGCGACGCGAAAGGTGTCAAAGAAGGCGGCTTCTTGTCGCAAGCACTCTATAAAGTCACTGTTTCGGCAACACCTGCTAACATCCCAGAGCGGATCGAGCTCGACGTCAGCGAGCTAGGGATCGGTGACTCACTCACAGTTGCTGATATTCCGAAGAATAAAGATTACGAAATCTTATCTGAAGGCGATCTTCAAATCGCATCAGTGAACGAGCCGGTAGCAGTCGAAGAAGAGGAAACTGAAGGTGAAGAAGCTTCAGCTCCAGAAAAATCGACTAAAGCATCGACTGATGAGACGACAGAGTCTTCTGAGAAAGAATAATTGGTTTCATGCGGCCCTTTACGAAGGGTCGCTTTTTTTAGTCACAAATCCGACAAATGTAACCGATTACGATGTGAAAAGTATGTCAACAGTTCGAATGGGCAGTTGCAAAAATGTCGCTCCGGGCTTATATTGTTAATGATTTCACATGTTTGTTCTTATTATATGGTTCATTTAAACAGAAAGAAGGGTTTGTGACATGGCATCAATGGAAATCCATGCACTCGAATCATTACGGAAGAAAGCACAAGCTTCCTCAGCGATGATTCACTATCGGCCGATGGAATATTTTTTACGGGCAATGCTCGCGGGGATTTTTATCGGGTTCGCATCAATCTTCACATTAAAAGTCGTCAATGGCATGTATCTTGTAGATTCACCATTTACGACGCTCATCGGGGGATTCTCGTTCGGGATCGCGCTCGTCATGATCATCTACGGAGGCGCTGAACTATTTACCGGGAATACGATGTATTTTACGACTTCAACGATGCGTGGCTATACGACGCTAAGTGATACGATGCTCGTCTGGTTGCTTTGCTTCATCGGGAACGCGCTCGGCGGCATTCTTTTCGCCTTGTTGCTCGCGCCGACCGGGGTCATTCAAGAGCTCGGCATGAACAACTGGTTATTTTCCATCGTCGAGAGCAAGATGCACCATACGACAGTCGAAATCTTTTTTAGAGCCATCTTCTGTAACTGGATGGTCTGTCTCGCCATCTTCTTGCCGAAACAGATGAAAAATGAATTTGCCCAAATCTTCTCGATGATCTTCCTAGTGGCCGTCTTCTTCGCTTCAGGGTTTGATCACGTCATCGCCAACTTCGTTTTGTTCGCACTCACACTCGTTGTCCCGCATCCAGAAGCAATCAGCTTTGCTGGAGCCATCCACAACTTGATTCCGGCTACGTTCGGAAACATTATCGGAGGCGCGTTATTCATGGGAGCAATCTATACATGGTTGAACGCGAAAGGATTGCGTGAAGCACAAGAGTCAGAGCAAGAAGAAGTCGAATTAAAAATCGTCAAGCCAGCCAAAGAAGTATGACATACATCACGAAACGAGCAGTCGAGCCCGCATCAGGGATTCGGCTGTTTTTTTGCGTTCGGGATAGGTTGCAACTGTCACAATATCGACGTGCCTCAAATCGATAAAACGTGACATAATCTATATATAGAATTTTTATCGGTTATCAGCCGTTAAATAATCAATATATAGCGAGGTGATGCGGAGTGAACATGCTCCAGCTTTATAATGATGTCTGTGTGCTACCAGATCAAGATTTGATCCAAGAGAACGCCAACGTCGACGGGAAGTCGCCACTCGGCAAACTAGCGCGCTTATCTTCAGAAGTGTCAAAACAATTATCGACCACGTACCTATTGTCGGAACGGTCACGTCTAGCGATCCGTGATAACTACTTGTATGTGCATGATGCCGATTACTATGTGACCGGATCGACGACGTGTTGTCAAATCCCGCTCGGAGAGTTACTCGCGAACGGGTTCCACACCGGACACGGGACGATTCGTCCCCCGCAGGACATTCGTTCGGCGCTGGCGCTCGCCTCGATCATTCTTCAAGCGAATCAGAACATGCAGCACGGGGGACAGGCGTTCCCGATGTTTGACGTCGATCTCGCTCCTTACGTCGAGAAGACGTATGAACGTCAACTCGAGCGGTTGAACGGATTACCGATTGAGCTGACGTTGGAGCAAAAACAGCAGATCGCTGAAGAGGAAACCGTCTCGGCGACGTACCAGGCGTGCGAGGCGTTCATCCATAACGCCAACTCGATGCACTCGCGCGGCGGTGGTCAAGTTCCGTTCGTGTCGATCAACTACGGCACCGACACGAGTCGGTGGGGACGAGTGTTTATCCGCGAGTTGTTAAAAGCGACAGAGCGAGGGTTAGGCAACGGGGAGACGCCGATTTTCCCGATTCAAATCTTCAAAGTAAAGGAAGGCGTCAATTTCAATGACGGGGACCCGAACGTCGATTTGTTCCGCCACGCATGCCGCGTGACGGGTAAGCGGTTGTTCCCGAACTTCTCGTTCGTCGATGCGCCGTTCAACCTTCAGTACTATGACGGGACACATGCTTCGGAAGTTGCCTACATGGGCTGCCGGACGCGGGTGATGGGAAACCGTCATGGGGCAGAGACGTCGATCGGAAGAGGTAATTTATCGTTCTCGACGTTGAATTTAGTGAAGATGGCACTCGTGTCATCCGATATCGAGTCATTTTATAAGACGTTGGATGGATTCGTTGACATCGCCATCGAGCAATTGCTCGAGCGCTTCGACTATCAATGTAAGCGACATGCGGACGAATTCCGCTTTCTTTATGCGCAGCATGTCTGGCGGGGGAGTGAGACGCTTTTGCCTGAATCGGAATTACGAGACGTGTTAAAACAAGGGACGTTGTCGCTCGGATTCATCGGTCTCGCCGAAGCGCTACGTGTCCTCGTTGGCGGGACGCACGTTGAATCAAGAGAAGCAGAACGTCTCGGGCTTGATATCGTGACCCATCTCGCGAACCGGATGAGGCAGGCGGCGGACGATCATGATTTAAACTTTTCGCTACTGGCGACGCCGGCCGAAGGATTGTCCGGGAAGTTCGTGTTAAACGATCAACACGATTTCGGGATGATCGCCGGTGTGACCGATCGCGCGTTTTACACGAATTCGTTCCACGTCCCGGTTTATCAACACGTCTCAATCCGGGACAAGGTTCGAATCGAGGCGCCATACCACGCCTTATGTGACGCCGGACATATTACGTACGTCGAGGTCGACGGTTCGCTCGCCCATAACCCGGAAGCGGTTGAATCGATCGTGCGGCTCATGCGGGCGCATGACGTCGGCTATGGATCGATCAATCATCCGGTCGATCGTTGCGGGAGTTGCGGTCTAGAAGGGATCATCGACGAGTCGTGTCCGACGTGCGGGGAACGAGATCAGATCGAGCGGATCCGTCGTATCACCGGTTATTTGGTCGGGACGATGGATCGATGGAACTCGGCAAAACGAGAAGAAGAACGAGCGAGGGTGAAACATCATGCGCGTCCTATCCGTACTTGAAGAATCGGTCGTAGATGGTCCGGGCATTCGAACCGTGATTTTTACAGCGGGCTGTCCGCATCGTTGCCTGGGCTGTCACAACCCTGAATCGTGGAATCCGCGAGGCGGTCGCGACATCTCGGTCGAAGAGTTGTTAGACCGTGTCGAGACGGCCGCATGGGAAGGTGTGACGATATCGGGCGGTGAACCGTTCCTGCAACCGGCTGAGCTGTCGGAGGTCGTGCGCGGTTGCAAGACACTCGGGAAGAACGTCTGGATCTATACTGGCTACACGTTCGAGGCGCTACAACAGCTAGAAAATGAGGACATCGACACCGTCCTTGACCACGCCGACGTCCTCGTCGACGGGCGTTTCGAGCAGCCGCTCATGGACCGCTCGCTCCGTTTCCGGGGGTCGAGCAACCAGCGGATCATTTTTCTGAACAAAGCATGATCGGGGCGACAACGCCCCGATTTTTTGTATACTAACAAAAAAGGGGGAAATCATTATGAAATGGTGTAGCTATGAAGTCGAAGGGGAGACAAGAGTCGGGGTGGTCGAAGGGGACCGAGTATATGACGTCAGTGATCAACTACATACGAACTCATTGTTAGAAGTGATTGCTCGCGAATTCGAGCCAGATATCGATTTAGACGTCGCAAGCGTACGATTGCTCGAAGACGTCAAACTGCTCGCACCTTACCGACCGCTGAAAAATGTCATCTGCATCGGGAAAAACTACGAGGAGCACGTGAAAGAGATGGATACGGCGGGAGCCGGTAAGCTCGTCATCTTCACGAAAGCACCGACCTCGGTCGTCGGTCCTGACGCCATCGTCGAGCGTCATGCAGCGCTTACCGACCAACTTGACTATGAGGGCGAGCTCGCCGTCATCATCGGAAAGTCAGGACGCGACATTCAAGACGTCGAGGACCACATTTTTGGGTATACCATCATTAACGATATTACGGCACGAGACGTGCAAAAACAGCACGTCCAGTTTTTCCGCGGCAAGTCGTTCGACACGTTCTGTCCGTTCGGACCATTTATCGTCACGCCGGAAGAACTCGAGTTTCCACTGTCAATCCGCACAGACGTGAACGGCGAAAACCGTCAGCTCGGATCGACGGATGACATGATCCGGCCGATCGATGAACTGATTCGGACGCTCTCAACAGGGATGACGCTCGAAGCGGGTGACATCATTGCGACCGGGACGCCAGCCGGGGTCGGACATGGGATGAAGCCACCAGTCTACCTCCAGTCCGGAGACCGGGTCGAAGTGACGATTTCCGGGCTTGGCACGTTACGGAACGACATCGTCTGACGAAATTGACGCAAATTGTGAAGAATCTTGTAATCGTTCCGTCAATTCCATGAAACGGTGCCGGCTTCTATTATACTCAGGGTAGAAGTTAGAGGAAACATCATTGAGGAGATGACATGTTATGGAACGAAATGATCGGCCAAATGAACAAAATCGACATGAAGATTGGTTAGATACAGAGCTAGGTTCGTCAAAGCGGGCGACTGAGCCTCCGCAAGCGGAACAAGTCACTCGGCCCTCTTTCATGAGCCGGATGTTCCCAGGGTTCATCGGCGGCGTCGCCGGGGCGTTGTTGACCGGTGCGATTGCGTTACCGTTTATTGATCAAGCACCTGACGTTACGTCGAATACGAATGTGACGCCAGACGGGACACCTGTCCAAACCTCATCGAACATCAAAGACACATCGGTCACCAATGCGGTCGCGGTGGCACAACCGGCAGTCGTGACCGTGAACAACTTCGCGGCGAGCGGATTCTCGAACGAAGCGGTCGAAGCGGGGGTCGGATCAGGGGTCATCTATAAAAAAGAAAATGGCTCGGCTTACATCGTCACGAACCATCACGTCGTCAATGGCGCCGACCGTCTGACCGTCACGTTCAACGACGGCTCAACTGCTGAGGCGAAGCTCATGGGAAGCGATGCGACGTACGATTTGGCCGTGCTCGAAGTCGATGCGGACAACGTACCATCTGTGATTAAAATCGGAAAATCGAGCGAATTGAAACCAGGGCAGACGGTCATCGCCATCGGTAACCCGCTCGGACAGTTTGAGAACTCGGTCACACGAGGGATTGTCTCTTCGACGTCGCGCCTCGTACCGGTCGATACGGACGAGAACGGACAAGCCGACTTCAATGCCGAAGTCATCCAAACGGATGCGGCCATCAACCCCGGTAACTCTGGTGGGGCGTTGATCAATGAATCCGGTCAGTTGATCGGGATCAACTCGATGAAAATCGCGACCGATTCTGTCGAAGGGGTCGGCTTCTCGATTCCGGTCGACATCGCGTTGCCGCTCATCAATCAAATTGAGCAGACCGGCGAAGTGAACCATCCGTCGCTCGGTGTCTCATTGCGTGACGTTAATGAGTTCCCGCCTGGTTATTTGACTGAACAGATCAACCTACCGGAGTCGGTGACGGCCGGGACGATTATCGTCGACGTGCAGGCGAACAGTTCGGCGGCGGCAGCGGGCCTTGAGGCTCGTGACGTCATCGTCAAAATCAACGATCAACCCGTGTCCTCGTTCATCGATTTGCGGAGCGAATTGATTCGTGACACGGACGGCGTCGTCATGATCGAGTACGTCCGGGACGGCAAGACCGAAACGGTCGATGTCGAGATTCAAAATGCGAACGGAGACGCGTTGTAAAGATGGGCACGATGCCCATCTTTTTTGTTATGCTTAGAAAAAGGAGGGGATAACGTGATTCGTAAGTTATACGGTGTGTTATTTTTAGGGGCCGGCATCATGCATTTCGTTCAAGAGCGCGCCTTCATATCGATTATTCCGAAATCATGGCCGTTTAAGCGCTTCATGGTACAGGCTAGCGGTGTGATTGAAGTCGTCTATGGCGTGTTGTTGCTCTTGGACAAAGGGACCGGCTTCGTCAAGAAGACGTTGCCAGCTTTTTTGATTGCCGTGTTCCCAGCAAACATCAATATGGCACTCAAACCGTCTCGGATCGGTGGCAAGACGTTACCAAAATGGGTGACATGGGGTCGACTGCCGCTGCAATGGGTGTTGATCAAAGGTGTCAAGAAACTGTGACTACATAACGGGGGAATCAATCATGACTATGAACGTACTGAGCTGGTTCGAGCATTTTCATGCTCATCCGGAAGTGAGTTGGAAAGAAAAAAAGACGACGAAGACGATTGCGGACATCTTGGCGTCATGGAACGTGCGTCACGAGACGTTTGACGACGTGACGGGTGTCATCGCTGAAATCGGCACCGGTGCCGACGTTATCGCCGTCCGAGCCGATATCGATGCCTTATGGCAACAAGTCGACGGAGAGTTCCGGGCCAACCATTCGTGCGGCCACGACGCCAACATAAGCATGGTGCTCGGCGCGCTCGAGCTGTTGAAGGACGAGGCGCTCTCGAAACGGATCCGCATTATCTTCCAACCGGCGGAAGAACAAGGTAACGGCTCGCTCGCGATGATCAATAAAGGGGCACTTGACGATGTCAGCCACTTATACGGCATTCATTTGCGCCCACTCGAAGAGCTGAAGCGCGGCCAATACGCCGCTGCGATTCAACACGGCGCCGCTTTGTTCTTGAAAGGACGAATCATCGGAGACGATGCCCACGGTGCGAGGCCACACCAAGGTCAGAATGCGCTCGACGTTGTCTTCACGATCCAACAGATGTTGAAAAGCATCTATCTGTCGCCGTTTGAGCCGCATTCGATCAAGCTGACCGGTGTCCAGGCAGGAAGTGACAACATAAATATCATTCCGGGCAACGCCACGTTCTCGATTGACGTGCGGGCCCAGCAAAATAAAGAACTGCTCGAGCTTCGTGACCGTCTCGAGACGATGTTGCATCAAATTAGCGTGCTGCATGGCGTCGAGATCGAGTTGGAATGGCAAGACTTCACGCCGGGTGCCGAGATCGGGAAACACTCGAGCCGGATCGCAGCGGAAGCGATCATCGCACTCCATGGCGAGGACGCGCTCGTCAATCGCATCGTGACGTCAGGAAGTGACGATTTTCATTTTTACACGGTCGAGAAACCGGGACTCGATGCCACAATGATCGGGATCGGGGCAAATTTGACGCCGGGACTGCATCACCCGCAGATGACGTTCGACCGCGACGTCTTGCCTGAAGGGGCGGCTCTGCTCGCTGAGACGTTAAGACGAGCAGCAACGCTATGACAAAGTGAAACGAAATGGACGGGGCGTGAGCTTGCCGTCCATTTTTTTGTTGCCAACTTCTCATGTAAGCGTTATCATAATTTCATTAGCGACAATATAACGACAATTCTGAATTTTCGCTAACGGGGAGGAATTTACATGGAACTGCAGGGGAACAGGCAAGACATGAAGCTTGGTTGGGCGCTCTTACCGCTACTTGTCATGATCGGGGTCATGCTCGTCGCCATCGTCAAACTCGAGCAAGGGCCACACATCCCGCTCATCGTCGGGACGGCGACCGCTTCGCTTGTCGCGTGGCGTCACGGCTACAAATGGAAAGACATCGAGGAGATGATGTACAAGGGGATACGGCTCGCCTTGCCGGCGGTCGTCATCATCATCTTGGTCGGTTTGACGATTGGCGCCTGGATCGGGGGAGGCGTCGTCGCCACAATGATATATTTTGGGTTGAAGATCATCTCGCCGGCCTACTTCCTCGTGACGATCTGTCTCATCTGTGCGGTCGTTGCTTTGTCGATCGGCAGTTCGTGGTCGACGATGGGGACGATCGGTGTCGCCGGGATGGGCATTGGGCTCAGCATGGGGATTCCGGCGCCGATGGTCGCAGGTGCCGTCATCTCGGGCGCCTACTTCGGCGATAAGATGTCGCCGCTGTCGGATACGACGAACCTTGCGGCCGGTTTGACGCATACGAATTTGTTCGTCCACATCCGTCATATGCTTTATACGACGATTCCGGGACTCATCATCGCGCTTGGCGTCTATTGGTGGCTCGGGACGCGTTTCAATGATACGGCGACGAATCCTTCAGACATCGTGCAGACGCTCGGCATTTTGGAGGACAGTTTCGTCATCTCGCCTTGGTTGCTACTGATTCCGCTCGCGGTCATCGTGCTCGTCACGAAAAAAGTACCGGCTATCCCGGCACTCGTCGTCGGGATCGCGCTCGGCTTCCTGGCCCAAGTCGTCATTCAAGGCGGATCGCTCTCGGATAGCGTCGGTGCGCTTCAAAGCGGCTATGTGATCGACACCGGCAATGAGCTCGTCGATAACTTATTCAGTCGGGGTGGGCTCGACGCGATGATGTATACCGTCTCGATGACGATCGTCGCGATGACGTTCGGGGGGATTTTGGAGTATTCGGGGATGCTGCAATCAATCATGAACCAGATCGTCAAACTGGCGAAGACGGCCGGATCGATGATCGCATCGACGATTCTCGCCGGGATTGCGACGAACGCGACGTGTTCCGAGCAATACATATCGATCGTCGTGCCGGCACGCATGTTTGCCGGGGCCTATGAGAAGATGGGGCTCCACTCGAAGAACTTGTCCCGGGCGCTCGAGGACGGCGGCACGCTGACGTCAGTGTTCATCCCGTGGAACACGTGCGGGGTGTTCATTCTCGGGACGCTCGGTGTCGGGGCGTTCGAGTACGCGCCGTACGCCGTGCTCAACTTCGTCGTCCCGGTCATCTCGATCATCTATGCGTTCACAGGGTTCACGATCGAACGGATCACGGTGTTGCAAGCAGAAACACAAGTCGAAGATCAAGCGGCATTATAAAAATTTCCCGGCCCTCTAGGCCGGGAAATTGAATTTATAGACGGCGCGGGGGCGGCCTTGGGCGTAACTCATTTCTTCACCGATGACACGGACGAGCTGGGCGTCGTGTAATTTTTTGATGAGCCGCTCGGTCGTCCGTCGCGAGACGTTCAAGTAGTCGGTCAGCTCTTTGGCGGTGAACTCGAGTTTGCGTTTCGAGAACCGGATGATCTTGCCGGCGTTGGCCGGGCTGATGCCGACTTGTTTGACGATATCGAACGCAACTTCTTCGGTCACACGGTAAGAAATCACGTCGTCGCGTTTCGGGAAAGACAATCGCTTCGAGTCGTCAACGATGCGGACTCGTTCGTCGGTGGCTGCAGACAAGGCGATTTGTGCATGTTCGTAAGCTTGTTGGTATTGGGTGCCGTAGCCGATCCCGATTGAATAGTCAAAAGACACGGGGGCGAGCGTGTTTTCTTCGAGGGCGTTGATCGTCTCGCCTTTCGTCGTCAGTAGAGCGGTCGAGGGACCGTCCGTCGTTTCGAGATGTCCGCCGATGTAGTGTACCGTTGCCAAATGGTCGCGGAGCGCCTCGGAATCGGTATCGTATAAAATGATTGAAAATTGAGCGTTGTCCGCCAATAGTTGACGAACACGTTGAATCAGTTGCTCGAGGTGGTATCGGATCGTACTCGGCGGCTCGATCATGAGCTGACTCTCATAGCCTTGCTCTTGCAATTGGCGGTGGACACGCTCGATGCTCGTCAAGGCCAAGTTCGTTTGAGCGGGTTGTAAGTCCGCATGAAACGCGAATACGTCTTGAAAGTCGACGTCAGGATGAATCTTCATTAAACGAGGTGGTGTCGTCACTGCGGGGAGGGACGATAAAATCGCCGCCAACCGTTTCGGCTCGATCACATCGATCGACACGTGTTCGAGGGAGACGGCACGAGTGAGCGCCGCCGACAGGAGCGTCGTCAACAGCACGGTCTCGTCTTGGACGACGTGGTGCGCCAGGCTCGAACTGAGATAAGGCAGCGCGTAGGAATAAGGGAACGAGCCAGAGAAGAAGACGCCGTCGAACGAACCGAGCTGTTTGGCGATCGTGGCCGCCTCGTGCGGATGTTGATACGTATAGTAGGCGAAGCGAACGTCTTCATAATCGGGGGCCAGCGCCGTGATGGTAGCGACGAAGTCGGTTGAACCGACGATTGCTAAATGAAGCGACATGCGAAAACTCCTCCTTGCAATTTAGCGACTATTTAACGACAATATATACAATGAACTTTTAAATGTAAAGGAGCACTTATCATGAAACTAGAAAAAATAGAACTGTTTGCGATTGAACTACCGCTCAAAGTCCCGTTCATCGTCAGCTACCATCGCTATGACGTCATGCCGTCGGTGATCGTCAAGATGACGACCGAATGCGGTCTCGTCGGGTACGGTGAGGCGGTTGCCGACGAACACGTGACGGGCGAGTCGCTTGAGAGTACGATCAGTGTCATTCGCCACTTGCTCGGTCCACTGTTGATCGGACGGAACCCGATGCATCTAGAACGGATTCACGACGAGATGGAACGGGCCATCCGCGACGTTCCAGCGGCCAAGGCAGCGCTCGACATTGCTTGCCATGACTTGATCGGGAAGAAGCTCGGGCAACCCATCTACGAGTTGCTCGGCGGACGCTATCACGACGCCTTCCCGGTCACACACGTCTTAAGTATCGGTGAGCCTGAAGCGATGGCGGCGGAAGCGTCGGAACAGGTCGCGGAAGGTTACACGGCCATCAAAATGAAAGTCGGCGTCGATGTCGCCTCGGACGTCCGTCGTGTCGCGGCAGTAAGGCAAGCGGTCGGTCCTGACGTCCCAATCCGTGTTGATGTCAACCAAGGCTGGGTAAACGCGGCGAAGACGCTGCAGGCGATGCGTAAGCTTGAACCGTTCGATATCGATTGGGTCGAGCAACCGGTCAAAGCCGACGATTTTGAAGGAATGCTCGAAGTCAAAGGCAAAATATCGGTCCCGCTTATGATTGACGAAGGGGTACGGGGTGTCGCCGACATGCGCCGCTTGACGATGATGCAAGCGGCGCATAAAGTGAACGTGAAATTGATGAAGTGCGGTGGCATCTATCCGGCGAAAAAACTCGTCCATATGGCCGAGATGTCCGGTATCGAGTGTCAAATCGGCTCGATGGTCGAATCGTCGATCGCCTCGAGCGCGGGCTTCCACGTCGCGTTCTCGAGCAAAATCGTTCAATCGGTCGAACTGACCGGCCCGCTCCGGTTCGCTACGGACGTCGGCAATTTGACGTACGATTTACCGTTCATCCGCTTGAACGACCGCCCGGGTCTAGGTGTTGACGTCGATGAGGACATACTCCGCCGCCTGACGACCGATTACTACGAAGTCGGAGGCGCCGATCATGTGGCACGGTGAATGCAATGGACTTGAACTCGACGTTCGGCATCTGACCGATATGGACTTGACGGCCATCGAAGCGGTGCAACAAACCGTGATTGCTGATTTGGCCGAAGGTAGCCATTACCAAGCGCTCACGACAGACGAATTCATGAAGCTATTGTCGGATCAGACGATCATCGGCGCGTTCCATCAAGGGGTGTTGATCGCGTTTCGGGCGTTGCTCATCCCGCCGCTCGATGACGAACATTTAGGTCGTGACATCGGGCGGCGTGAGGATGAGCTCGATCGCATCATCTATCAGGAGGTGACGAACGTCGATCCGTCTTATCGGGGCTACCGTTTGCAGCAGCATTTAGGGAAGCTGTTGATGGAAGAGTTGAGCCAAGACGAGCGGTTTGACCTCGTCTGTGCGACCGTCGCCCCGTTCAACATCCCGAGCTTGAAGGACAAGTTTGTCCTGGGCCTAAGAATCGGCGCCCTCAAACAAAAGTATGGCGGTAAACTTCGTTATATCTTTATGAAAGAACTGCATACGGGTTGGCGACCGTTAGGTGAGACGGCGTGGCTTGAGATGAGTGATACGGACGGGCAAGTCGAATTGTTGAAGACGGGTTGGTACGGCACGGCGATGAAACGAGTCGACGAGACGTGGCTCATCCAATATGAACGGTAAAAATGGCCTGATCACATGGATCAGGCCAAACGTGTTTAGTCGAGGATGAACAAAATGTCTTCGGCAAACTTTCCATACGTCCGATCGCTCGGGTGGAACTGGTCGCTTGCGAGGTCTCGGGTGACGTCGCTCACGTACGCGAACGGATCGATCACGTCGATGCGGTACGTATTCCCAAGATTAGCCGCCGCAGCGTTCCAGTCGAGAATCAGCTGGTTGAACGCCTGTCCGTTCGTGTTCTCGGGGAACGGGTTGTAGAGGGCGATATAGACGATTTGAGCCGAGTCGTTCAGACCACGGATTTGTGCAAAGATATCATTTAAGTTTGCTTTAGCGTACGTGACGACTTGTTCGATATCGACGGATTCGAAGTTATCGACGTTCTCGCCCCGGTTGAACAGGTCGTTGCCGCCGATCGTGAGCGTGATGTAGCGGGCGTTTTTGATTGTCCGCTGAACTTCCGGCTGAGCGAGCTGAGCGAGCAGGTCCTCGGTGCGTGCCCCCGATATGGCCAAGTTTTGTGTCCGGATATCTTGGTTTTCGAGAGCGGCGCGGACCGGTTGAACGTAACCGGCACCTGACGTCGAGCCGACGCCGCGCGTGATTGAATCGCCGAGGGCGACATAAATCTCGCCGTCCGGTTCAGGTCTTGCTTCTTCACTAATTGATAATGTACGCTCTGGCGGATTGACGATGTCTTGATACCCAATCCACAGCCCAAACAAGGCCGTTGCCGTCAACAAGACAGAGCCGATTAAAAAGGCATACCATTTCCCATTTTTCATCTGATGACCTCGCTTTCTATGTAACCATCATATCAAATATATTTGAACCTGCCCTATGTGAATGTTCGAATAGGACAGAAGCGGACGAGTCCGCTAGAATAGAGTTGAGGTGAGACGATGCAACCAACATTGAAAATAGACCATTTGACAAAAGTAATCGGAAAAAAAACCATTATCGACGATATCTCGTTCGATGTGTTTCCTGGGGAAGTGTTCGGCTTTTTAGGACCGAACGGCGCCGGTAAGACGACGACGATCCGGATGATCGTCGGCTTGATCAAACCGACGAAAGGGTCCGTCTCGATTTGTGGTTTTGGCGTCGAGCGCCAGTTCGTCCAAGCGATGAACCAGATCGGGGCGATTGTCGAGAACCCTGAGCTGTATAAGTTTTTGAGCGGCCGCGAGAACTTGAACGTGTTCGCGCGCATGTTACCGGGTATCACGGAGGCCCGGATTCAGGAAGTGATCGACCTCGTCGATTTGACGGCCCGAATCGATGACAAAGTGAAGACGTACTCGCTCGGGATGCGCCAACGGCTTGGAATCGCGCAGGCGATGCTCAATAACCCGCGTGTCTTGATTTTAGATGAACCGACGAACGGGCTCGATCCGATGGGGATCCGTGATTTGCGACTGTTTATCCGTCGCCTCGTCGAAGAGACCGGACTCAGTGTGCTCGTTTCAAGCCACATCTTGGCGGAAATCGAGTTGCTTGCTGACCGTGTCGCCATCATGTCGCGCGGCAAAATTGTGAAAGTCGGTACCGTTCAAGAACTGATCAACGAATTGGCGTCGACAGTCGACGTTCACGTGGCGGACAGTTTTGCGGTGTTGCCGATTGTTCGTGGTTTTGAATCGATCGAGCAGGCGGACGTCGTCGACGAACGGACGATTCGTGTCTCGATGAACTTAGAAGACACGGCTCGATTAAACCGTTATTTGCTTGATCGTGATGTGGAAGTCTTCGGTCTCGAACGACGTGTTCAGACGCTCGAAGAACTGTTTATCACATTGACCGGGGGTGACCATATTGTCTAATCCATCTTTACTCGGCCTGATTCGTAACGAAGTGTTGAAGATCCATAAGAAACGACGGCTATTGGTCGTCTCGGTCATCCTCGTCGTACTCGTCTCGATGTTCACGTACGCCAACTATCGTCAAATCGAGAAGCAGCGTGAAGAGCAAGGGACGATCGACTGGCGTGTCGACCTGCAACAAGAAATCGTCGATACGCAAAACCGGCTCGCCTCGGCGAACGTCCAAGACGAGTTCCGGCAAATCCTCGAGTTCCAAGTGCAACAAAATCAATACTACTTAGATAACGACATCAACCCGAGTTATCCTGGGGCGCCGACGTTCATGCGTGTCTTCTTCTCCCAAGGGACGACGCTCGTCCTGCCGCTGTTCATCATCGTTCTGATGGCAGACATCGTCAGCGGCGAGCATAATGACGGGACGATCAAGACGCTGTTGTCACGTCCGGTCCGGCGCTTTAAGATTTTGTTGGCGAAATGGATGACGACGCTGTTGTACACATCGATCCTCATCTTCATCACGGCGTTCGTCAGTTACGCCATTTCCGGGATCGTGCTCGGATGGGACGGTTGGACCGCACCGATCTTGACCGGATTCCAGGCCTCAGCGACCGGGACGTTCTCGACCGACTTCGTCCATACGCTGCCGATGTGGCAATACTTGCTCATGTCGGTCGGTCTATCGTGGTTCGTCGTGGCGGCCGTCGGTACGATCGCACTCATGATTTCGGTCCTCGTCAAAAATACGGCGACCGGGATCGGCATCATGATGGCCATCCTCATTTCGGGACCGCTCCTCACATCGCTCGGGTCGAACTGGGACAGCTCGAAATACTTGGTGAACGTCAACTTCGGTCTTAATAACTATCTCGAGGGACAAGCCCCGCCGATTGATGGGATGACGCTGCCGTTCTCGCTCATCGTCATTTTAGTTTGGACGCTCGCGGCGTTAGCGTACGCGTTTTATCACTTCACCCAAAAAGATGTCTATTAAATGAGAAAGTGTCACCATCCCGGTGGCGCTTTTTTTATACGGTTGAAAGCACTAAACAGGAAGACTGAATAGGTTAAATGTCTCAATAATTAGAATTGTCAAAATAATCAATAAGTTGGATATCTTAACTGTGGGAAACTATGTAAAGTAAGAGACACCACATAAGGAGGGAAACACATATGAAAAAAGTTTTATCGACATCATTGATCGCAGGCGTCTTACTCGTTCCACAATTCGCCGGGGCGGCAGAACTGAAGACAGGCACGTTGACAAAACCATCGACTGAGGCGCCGGCGACGATCGTCAAAGAGTTCGCCAAAGCGAAAGGAGAATTCAAGACGATCGAATCGAAGCGCGACAAAGTCGGACAAGTCGTCAAACTCCAACAGACGGTGGACGGTGTTCCCGTATTCGGCGGTATCGTCGTCGGAGTGGTCGACGAGGCCGGGCAATTGAAGACGGTCGTCGATGACACGAAGCAACTGAAAGGACTACATAAATCGATCAAACTGAACGAACGAAAAGCGATCGCCCGCTATAAAGAACTTGTCGGTCATACAGGCGCCTACGAGCTCGAGCCGGCAGCGGAACTCGTCATCTACCCGAACAAAGGTGAAGCGGCTTATGCCTATGAGGTGACCGGGACGATCCTTGATGCTGAGGAACCATCACGTTGGACGTACTTCATCGATGCGGCGAGCGGCGAGGTGTTGAACAAATACAACCAGTTGGCCCACGCCAAACCGGTGAACGGCGTCACAGGAACGACGTTTACCGGAACGGGCATCGACGTGCTCGGACAGAGCCAAACGTTCAAGACGACGAAGAGCGGTTCATATTACTATTTACAAGACTCGACGCGCGGTAAAGGCATCTATACGTACGATGCCGGCAACCGGACACGTCTTCCCGGATCACTTTGGGCCGATGTCGATAACGTCTTGAACACGACGTATGATCGGGCCGCGGTCAGTGCGTACGTGAATGCGACTAAAACGTACGATTTCTTCAAAAACACTTACGGCCGCAATAGTTACGACAACAACGGGGCGGCTCTCAACTCGACGGTCCATTACAGCCGCAGTTACAACAACGCGTTCTGGGACGGCAGCAAGATGGTTTACGGGGACGGGGATGGACAGACGTTCACGTACCTCTCGGGTGCGCTCGATGTCGTCGCCCACGAGTTGTCACACGCCGTCACCGAGTACACGGCCGGCTTGATCTACCAGAACGAATCGGGTGCGATCAACGAAGCGGTGTCTGATATCTTTGGTACGGTCGCCGAATACAGTGTCGGATCGAACTTTGACTGGTTGGTCGGGGAGGATATCTACACGCCAGGCGTTGCGGGGGACGCTCTACGTTCGATGTCGAACCCGGCCGCTTACGGTGACCCGGATCACTATTCGGTGCGTTATACAGGAACGCAAGACAATGGCGGTGTCCATATCAACTCAGGAATCGTCAACAAAGCGGCCTACTTGTTAGGGAATGGCGGATCGCATTACGGTGTCTCGGTCCAAGGTGTCGGCGTCATGGAGATGGGGGACATCTACTACCGCGCCCTCACGGTCTACTTGACACCGACTTCGAACTTCTCGAGTCTTCGCCAAGCGGTCGTCCAATCGGCTAAAGACCTTTACGGTTCGACGAGCACACAAGCCGTTGCTGCCGCGAAATCGTTTGACGCGGTCGGCATCTACTAAGCTGAAAAACATCTCTTCCCACGTGGAAGAGATGTTTTTAGTTTGGAAGGTGAGTCCACCCTGTGAACGAATCATTTCCCTCTTGCGTTGAAAGCGAATCCAATGTACAGTGGACGTATCGAATCAGACGTCAGACATCTATACAAAGGAGCAATCATTGTGGGGAATATTAGTTTGTTGTTCGGCGGCGTGGCACTGTTCATTAACAGCCTCGTCCTGTTTGGGAAAGTCGATATGAAAAGTGCCGGGGTGTTCAGCCTGTTCACCGGTATGTTTCAGACGTTCATTGCGACATGGCTTGTCATCGGGGCGAGCCCGTCAGAACTGTTTGGATACGCAGGTATTTACTTGTTCGCATTCACGTATTTGTACGTCGGTGTGACGTTCATCTTTAACTTGGACGGACGCGGTGTCGGCTGGTTCTCACTGTTCGTCGCGATTTCGGCACTATTTTACGCCGTCGTCGGGTTCGCGAACGGTGACAGCATGGGCGCGGTGTCGTGGCTGTTCTGGTCGTTCCTTTGGGGATTATTCTTCTATGGGATGGCGCTGGAACGAGCGATCGACGGCGTGATAGCACGCGTCGCCTTCGTCCTCGCTTGGTTGACATTGATCGTACCCGCACTGCTCGGCTTGGCCAATTTGATGACGCCACTCTATGACGTCATTTGGTGGGCGGCGAGCGGTACGGCTGTCCTCTACTTTGCCTTCGCGATGTCGCGGTTCAAACGCCAAGTCGAGACGGCAAACTAAAAACGCTCATCCTGAGCGTTTTTAGTTTGCATGTTAAATTGTGTCTAAAGTGTGAAAAGTGGGAAAGGAGTAGGTAAAGGAGGCGGTCACAGATGAGTGATGGCTTGATTTTACTGCTCGGTTTATTAATCTGCGGTTGGATGCTGTTTGCGGTCGTATTTGATGATACAATTAAAAGAAGAATTTGACGGGCCGTTTCCTTTTTAGGAACGGTCTTTCGTTTGAGGAGTGACAGAAATGAAAAAGACACCAGTCATCGTGATCGTTGGGCCGACGGCAGTCGGGAAGACGAAGACGGGCATCGAGCTCGCCAAGGCGTTCGACGGAGAAATCGTATCAGGCGACTCGGTCCAAGTGTACCGCGAAATGGATATCGGTTCCGCCAAAGTGACGGTCGAAGAGGCGGAAGGCGTACCGCATCATTTGATCGACATTTGTGACCCGGATGAAGCGATGAGCGTCGCCAAATTTCAACGTCTCGCCCGCGCGGCGATCGACGATATCTACTCGCGCGGGAAGGTGCCGATTGTAGTCGGTGGAACGGGCCTGTATATTCGGGCGATTTTATACGATTACGAGTTCACGGAGCGACCAGTCGATACGGAACTGCGTGCAGCGCTAGAAGCCGAAGCGGAAGCACACGGCGCCGAGGCGTTACATGATCGCTTGCGTGGCCTCGACCCGAGGCGCGCGGACATCATTCATCCAAATAATGTCCGCCGTGTCATCCGTGCCCTCGAAGTCGCGCTCTCAGGTGACGAGCAGGCAATGGATAGTGCCCCATCTGAGCATTACGATTATAAGTTGTTCGTCCTGCACGCCGATCGCGACGTCTTATATGAGCGGATCAATCATCGCGTCGATTTGATGATCGAAGCGGGTCTCATCGAAGAAGTCGAGCGCTTATTGCGTGCCGGGTACCGGGAGACACAGGCGCTACGGGCCATCGGCTATAAAGAAGTCGTGCCATACTTAGACGGGAAGCTGACGCGAGAGCGGATGACCGAGACGTTAAAACAACATACACGCCAGTTTGCAAAACGGCAATTAACGTGGTTCCGTCATCAATTTGATGGGATTTGGGTAGATATGGGAAAGAAATCATTTGAACTATCGTATAAAAATATCTATGATGAGGTTGAGGAGTTTTTTCGAAAATTCCGATTATTTGAACGAGACATAGACTAGGGGGAATGCAACATGAAGGCAAGCTATAACATCCAAGATCATTTTCTGAACCAATTGCGCAAAGAGATGGTTCCGACGACCGTGTTTTTAGTCAGTGGCTTCCAAATTCGCGGAGTCATCAAATCATTTGACAACTTCACAGTGATCGTCGAGTCGGAAGGGCGCCAACAGTTGATTTATAAACATGCGATTTCGACGTTCTCGCCAGCACGGAACGTCACGTTGTTCGAACCGGAAGCGGTCGAGATGACGGAAGGTTAATTGAAGCATAAGAAAAGAGCGGCCCGGGGACCGCTCTTTTCTTATGCCGTTTTTATGTTGCGGTCATCATGGAGCGCCTCGAGGACGCGATGGATGGCGCAGCCACCGAGCAACGAGTCGAGTTGCTCGCACATTTGGGCGGGACTCGACCGATACAAGTGCGTATACGTCCGTTTCCACGAGCGGTCGGCCGACTGGATGCGGACGAGCAGGTCGGCGTGACCGAGCTCTTTCAGCTTATCGATATTCATCCGGTTCGTCCGGGCGAAGGCAGATAAGACGACCGCTTTCGCGAGCGGTGTTTGCACCGGATACCCTGAGACGATTAAAGCGGCCATCGCCCCTTTCATCTCATGCGCGACGACCGAGTCGATGAGGTCGTCGTGCGTATATGGATTTCCGGCGTGACCGGCGACTGCCCGTTCAAGCTCATTGTCTGATACGGGACAGACCGCCCCTTCAAGGATACCGTCAATCGTTGGATGGACATCTGCATAACGTGCCGCTTCCCCTGTCGCGATCAACCGTTCATACGTGTCTAGTAGTGAAATCATCATCGTTCCCCCTTTTTGTAACTACTTATATCGTAACAATATAGGTAAGCGCTTTCAATATATTCCTCGCAAGTTTCTGACCAGTAACGAAAGTATGTTCGCCTCGAACGATAAAACACGATACAATGGGCAAAGAGAAGAAAAGGGGGTCATATCATGAATTATTATCAACAGATCGACGCGGTCGCAGGTGGTGGTACGTTCGACCGGGCCAGGTTTCAAGTTCCGAAAGTCGAGAAGTCGACGCTTCGGCTAACGGATTTGTCGGACGGGACACCGATCCAGACGAATGCGCTCGTCAGTTCGGTCGAGGTGCGGGAAGGGAAGTCTGGCGCCAAATGGTTGCAACTCAATTTGACGACGTCTGGCGGGCTGATCCGGGCCAAACACTGGCTGCGGGGAAACGAAGACCAACTGCTACCGATTTACGAATCGGGCGTGATCGCCTTAGAAGGAAAGATTGACGTCTATCCGAAGCCGGACGGCGCCAAATCGATTACGATCGATCGTGTCCAACCGATGTCCCGGGACGAGGCGGTGTCGCTCTTACCTGGACTTCCAGGCGACGAGACGTTCGATCAGTATGCCGAAGAGCTGTTCGCGATTTTGTCGACGCTGTCTTCGGACTATGAGGCGATCGCGCTGGCGCTCCTCGATCAATATTGGGACGATTTCGTGTTGGCCCCGGCTGCGCTCTATCATCACCACAACTACGTCGGTGGACTGTTAAAACATACGGTCTGCATGTTGCGACTCGGTTACCGCATCCAAGAGCAAGACGATTATTTGGCGACTGCGTTCCGGATCATCAAAGAAGCCGAGCAGTTGCACAAAGTAGACGTATGGAATACGATGAACGGTGTTAAAGTCGAGCAGGCGTTCCGTGGGACGTTTGAGTCGCTCTATACGGCGTGTGAGGCGATGGCAGAACTGAAAGAACCGCTCCGCTGGGACGAACTCGCGCTTGGTATCTTGTTCCATGATATCGGCAAGTTGTTCGAATACAGTCATCTGTTGTCGTCACCGAGACGGTTCGAGCAGCTGTTTTACGTCACCGGCACGAGTGAGACGACAGGGATCGCCATCAATCCGATGGGGAGTCTGGTCGGTCACATGCCATACGGAGGGCTGTTGTTCGAGAAGAGTCAACAAGCCGCCGGCATCACGTTGCCGCTTGACGTCCACCACCGGATTTGGCATATGATCTTGTCCCACCACGGAAAACGGGAATGGGGTTCTAGCGTCCTGCCGGCCACGACCGAAGGGTGGCTGCTCCATTTGATCGACTTGTTGGACGCTCGCTACGAGAAGTGGGCACGGGTCCACGAAAATTTATAAAGTGAGGTGCAAGGCATGATTCCCGTGCAATTAGTGACCGGCTTTTTAGGCGCCGGAAAAACGACATATATGAACCGTCTTTTAGAAGCGACGGACGAACGATTGCTCTTGATCGTCAACGAGCTCGGCTCGGTCAACATTGACGAACAATTGATCGTCAACATGGATCAAGAACAGATCGAACTGTCGAACGGTTGTATTTGTTGTTCGATCCAAAATGATTTGAGCAAGACGTTTTATCGACTCGCCTCGCGAGGCGAGTCGTTCGATCGCATCGTCATCGAGACGACAGGTGTTGCCGACCCGGCCCCAATCATCCAGACGATTTATTACGACGATTACTTACGCTCGCGCTTTAAACTGACGGCGATTTTGACCGTCGTCGATGCGAGCCAGATGGACCGCGAACTGTTCATCGAAGGTATCCATCAAATCGCCTATGCCGATGTGATCTTGCTCAACAAAGTCGATCTCGTCAGCGAGGCCGAGCTCGAGCGTGCCCACGGCCGGATTCGTGAATTGAACCCGACCGTACGTGTCATCGAGACCGAGCAGACGGTCGGAGCGTATGAGTTACTCGAGAACACGTTCCAGCTCTCCCGCATCGATGAACGTCTGCTCGGCGAGCTGACAGCCGGACATACGTCCGTCTCGACGCTGCGGGCTATCACGATCACGACCGACGTGCCGTTAAACCGCGAGCGGGTCACGCGTTACGTCAGAGAAGTGCTCATGCACTATGAACAAGACGTCTATCGTCTCAAAGCGATTGTCCGTATTGAAGGCGAGTCTTCAAAATTTGTCGTCCAGGCGACGAACCAGTTGATGGGCGCGACGTTCGCCAATGAACCGAGCGACGATACCCGGTCTGTTTTTGTCTGGATCGGCAAAGAACTTGACCGGGAAGCGCTTGAACGCGGGATGAAAGCTTGTGAGGTGAATGAACGATGAGGTTGATGCTAGTAGATGGATTTAACTTATTATCGCGTTATTATTTTGCGACCGAACGGCGCCGGGCGCTCGACCCCGAAGTGACGTTGAAAGGTTTGCTTCGTAAAGTCGACGGCTGGACGAACGAGTTTACCCATATCGCTTTCTTTTGGGACGGACCAAGAGAGACGACCCATCGGTTCGCCTTGTTCCCCGACTATAAGGCGACCCGGACCGGTCTGCCGGAACCGTTGTTTCATGATTACGTCAAACTGCGGGCCGCGCTCACGGAACGCGGCATCTTTCAGTCTGAGCTGGCCGGGTACGAGGCGGACGATTTGATGGGGGCCGTCGCGACGGCGTTCCCCGGGGAATCGTACATGTACTCGTCCGACCGGGACTTGCATCAACTGTTATCTTCGAACGTATTTCAAATTGTCCCTAAAAAAGGCGAGGAACTGTTGATGAGCCGAGAATTGTTCGAAGCGACGTACGGGGTGAGACCGTTACAGTTCGTCGATGTGAAGGCGCTCCAAGGCGATGCGTCGGACAACATTCCGGGCGTCAAAGGGATCGGCCCGAAGACGGCGACGATCCTCGTGCAGTCATACGATACCGTCGAGCAATTATACGAGCTGTTGCGAACGGAACAGTTGCTTGAAGCACACCAAAAGTATGCGAAAAAATTGGACGGTCACGAAGAAGTCGCGTTGCTGTCGAAGCGTCTGTCACAAATCGATATCGACGCTCCGATCGAGACCGACTGGGAGGCGTACCGCTTTGGTTCACGTTTATTTTGACGCGGCCACGAATCAACAGACCGGGGAGAACGGGCTCGGTGTCTGGCTAAAGGCGTCCGATGGGACGGTCGTTACGTTCACAGAGAAGCGGACCGGGCTATCGAGCGTTCAAGCCGAGCTCGCGGCACTCGTCTTCGCGCTCAAACAAGCTGAAGCGCTCGAAGGGGAGTCGACGTTCCTGTTTTATTCAGACGCCGAGACAATCGTGCGTGCGCTCGAGCAACGCTTTATGAAAGACAAATCGGTTAAACCGCTATTTCTTGAGGCGTTGATCACCTACGACGAACTGCCGGTCACGTTCATCAAGTGGATCCCACGGGCAGATAACCGGGCTGACTCGGTCGCAAAGGCAGCGCTGCTTGGTAGATGAAGAAGTCGAGACGTGTCTCGACTTTTTTTCGATTCTCATAGGCGCACGTTTCTTTTTTGCAAAAATTTCGCTAAAATGAAAGCGTAGTCAAAAAAAGAGGGGGAATTTTCATGGATTATCGGATCGAACGGGACACGATGGGGGAAATCAACGTCCCAGCTTCAGCAAAATGGGGAGCACAAACACAACGAAGCTTAGAGAACTTTAAAATCGGGACGGAGAAAATGCCGCTCGAAGTCGTTCATGCGTTCGCGATTCTGAAAAAAGGCGCGGCCTTGGCCAACGCTGAATTAGGGGTCCTCGAGCAAGGCAAGGCGGACATCATCGCCGAGGTCGCAGATGAGATTGTGGCGGGTGACCATGACGCCGAGTTCCCACTCGTCGTCTGGCAGACAGGATCAGGCACACAATCCAATATGAACGTCAACGAAGTGATCGCCCACTTGGCGAACGACAAGTTAAAAGCACGCGGGCAGTCGCTGACGATTCATCCGAACGATGACGTCAACAAGTCACAAAGTTCAAACGACACGTATCCGACTGCGATGCATATCGCCGCCATCCTTGCCGTCGAGGATAAAGTCATTCCGGCGATCGAAGCGCTCCATGCGACGCTCGACAAGAAAGCCGAAACGTATATGGACGTCGTGAAGATCGGGCGCACCCACTTGCAGGACGCGACGCCGGTCACGCTCGGGCAAGAGATCAGCGGCTGGGTCCGCATGCTTGAACTATCAAAACAGATGATTGAACGGACGCTTGAACCGTTAACAGAACTCGCGCTCGGAGGGACAGCGGTCGGGACAGGCATCAACGCGCATCCGGATTTCGGTGAAGTTGTCGCTGCCAAAATTTCGACTGAGACCGGTAAACGTTTCGTGACAGCCGTGAACAAGTTCCACGCGCTCACGAGTCACGATCAACTCGTCTTCACGCACGGGGCGTTGAAGGCGCTCGCGATGGACGCGATGAAGATCGCCAACGACGTGCGCTGGCTCGCTTCTGGTCCTCGTGCCGGGATTGGCGAGATCACGATTCCTGAAAATGAACCGGGTAGCTCGATCATGCCTGGAAAAGTGAACCCGACGCAAAGTGAGGCGTTGACGATGGTCGCGGCCCAAGTGCTCGGCAACGATACGACGATCGGGTTCGGTGCGAGCCAAGGGAACTTCGAATTGAACGTCTTTAAGCCGGTCATCATGTACAACTTTTTACAGACGTGCCGTTTATTGACAGACAGCCTTCATTCGTTCGATGTGCACTGTGCCGTCGGGATCGAGCCGGATTTAGATGTGATCGCCCATAACGTCGAGCGGTCGCTTATGCTCGTCACGGCGTTGAATCCGCACATCGGCTATGAAAATGCTGCGAAGATTGCCAAGCATGCCCATAAAAAAGGCATCTCATTGAAAGAGTCAGCGGTCGGGACAGGTCTATTAACTGAAGAGCAGTTCGACCAGTGGATTCGTCCGGAAGAGATGACATCACCTAATCTAAAAGTTGGTAAATAACAGGGAGAGCGGTCGTTGAACCGCTCTTTTTTTTGATTTTATAGGACGTTTGAACTAGATTAATGTCAAACAATAGGAATTAAATGAGGAAATAGTTGTATTTTCGTGGGCGAAGTCGCATAATCAGAGACAGAAGCGAATATCGGGGAGAACGAAACTGGGGGGGCGGGCATGGAGCAACATCAACTCACAGATCGCGTATATGGAATTTTGGCGAAAATCACGGAAGCTAGACAGATTCAAAAAAACGAAATCGAGTTTTTATTAGATTGGATGAAAACGGAAGTCAAAAACCGTCGACTCATGCATCTGCTTGAGATTTTTAGCCGGGTCGAGTCTGATGTGCGTGAACTGCCGCCCGTCTTGACGCAGTCAGAAGCGATTGCGTTGATTGCGCCGGTCAAGCGGTATATTCATACGGTTCTGGGAATCGAACAAGAAGATGAAGACTTAGTATTGATTTTATCGGGCAGTTTCTCTACGTTTAGTCGCTACAAACCGAGAGTTGAAAAGTTAGGGGCGAGGCCGGTGTTTCTGCAGACGATCGCAGAAGCGGTCGAGTACGATTATGAAGACGTCCCGAAAGCGATCGTCATGGATGTCGAACTATGGTCTCACTTCCCAGAGCGAGACATTCAGTCGTTCGTCAGCAAAATGAAGAAACTCTATGTGCCGCTCATCGTCATCGGGACGAATGAGCATTATCGCTTGGCCGCTTATTCATACGGCTTTGATGATTACTGGGAATCGTGGATCCCGATGGAAGAACGGCTCGTCCGGCTCGGCTTACATATTGAAAAGGCACGGCTCGTCTCGAACGCGCTTCTCGTCGATGAATTGACGGGCGCTTTTAACCGTAAATACTTAAAAGCGACGTTCAGCCGGTTCGTCTCCCGGTTAGAGCGTTCCGGAGAGAGCTTCACGCTCGCACTTTTAGACATCGATCACTTTAAGCAGTTAAATGACACGTTTGGCCATGCGTATGGCGACGAAGTGTTGCATCGCATCGCCGAAGAGATCCGTCTAGCCATCCGCTCGAGCGATGAGTTGATTCGGTACGGCGGCGAAGAGTTTTTGGTCATCCTTAACGTTTCCGACCGGACCGTCGTCGACGCGGTACTTGAACGGGTCAGGACGCGGATCGAGCAGATGGAGTTTCCTTACGAGCACCATGTCACCGTGTCGATCGGTTATACGCGCGTCTGCGAGACCGGGATGACGCTCGGAGAGTGGTGCGCCTATGCCGACGAGGCCTTGTATAAAGCGAAGCGTGACGGGCGTAACCGCATCATCCGTTATTCGTCTGCAGTTCGAGAAGAGAAGCGTCTCGCTTACGTGACGATGAGCCCGCAAAAATACGCCTCACTCGCCGAACAGCTGCCGAAACAGCATCGGCGCTACGAGGTCGTCTATCGGCCGTACGACTTATACGCCTGTAACGATAACGTCGAGATGTTCATCTTAGACGAGTCAGGGTCGACCTCGACGAAAGGAACGCTATCGGCCGTGAAAGAACAACGCGGCAAGTATAGCCATATCCTTGCCGTCACGAAGCGGACGGCGACCGAGCTCGGGACGCTGTACGATGATTTGGCGGAGCAAGACCGTAACGACGTCATCACAGAAAAAATTGAGCAATGGCTTGAAAAATTACCGGATTGAAAAAGACATCGATCTCATTCGATGTCTTTTTTGTCGTATTGGCGGAACGTGAAACTATAATCATGCCGCTCATCTTTCGGATGGAACCGTTCGTCCGTGACGATGAGATTTTGCGGCGTGAGCGGGTAATACGTGTCCGCCTCGAACGTCCCGTCGACCTCGGTAATATAGAAGCGTTCGGTGACTGGCATCGTCTGTTCATAAAGCGTCGCCCCGCCGATGACCAAGAAGTCCTCGGTGTCGCGCGCGGTGAGGATGCGATCGAGGTCGTGCCAGACTTCGACATCGGGTGCTGAAAACTCACGGTTCGATGTGACGACGATGTTGCGCCGGTTTGGGAGCGCCCGGCCGATCGATTCAAACGTCTTTCGTCCCATGACGATTGTCTGACCCGTAGTGACGGCTTTGAAGTATTTCAAGTCGTCAGGCAGGCGCCAGAGCAAGCCGTTGTCTTTCCCGATTTCACGATTCGATCCACAAGCGACGACATGGATGATCATACGCTAACCGCTCCTTTAATGTGCGGGTGCGGGTCGTAACCGACGAGTTCAAAGTCCTCGAACCGGAAGTCCTCGATCGATGATACGTCACGCAAGATGTTCAGTTTCGGAAGCGGGCGCGTGTCACGCGTCAGCTGCAGCTTCACTTGCTCGAGGTGATTATGATAGATGTGCGCGTCACCGAGCGTGTGGACGAAATCGCCGACCTCAAGACCGGTCACGTGGGCGACCATGTGCGTCAACAAAGCGTATGACGCGATATTGAACGGCACGCCGAGGAACGTGTCGGCGCTGCGTTGATACAACTGGCACGACAGTTTGCCGTCGGCGACGTAAAACTGGAACAACAGATGGCACGGCGGGAGCGCCATGTCATCGAGTTGACCAGGGTTCCAAGCAGACACGACGAGTCGACGAGAGTCGGGATTCGTCTTGATCTGTTCGATCACTTGGGCGAGTTGATCGACACTCGAGCCGTCTGGTTTCGGGAACGAGCGCCACTGGGCACCGTATACCGGGCCAAGATTGCCGTCCTCATCCGCCCATTCGTTCCAGATACGGACACCGTTGTCTTGTAGGTAACGGACGTTCGTGTCGCCAGAGATGAACCAAAGCAGTTCATGGATGATCGAGCGCGTATGTAATTTCTTTGTCGTGATGAGCGGGAACCCGTCCTGCAGGTTGAAGCGCATCTGATAGCCGAACACGCTCGTCGTGCCGGTACCGGTCCGGTCTTCTTTGACGACGCCGTGGTCGAGAATATGGTTACATAAGTCGTGGTATTGTTTCATGGTAGGTGTGCCCCCTTTTCAATCATTCATCTTTAACGTTATCACATCTACCACAAGATGTAGATGATTTCTTGACTGTAAAATCGATATACAGCTACGAGACAGTGATTATTCGTTTTCGGGATGTCCGATTTCGGGTATACTAGGGAAAGACAATTAAAGGGAGGGATTCGATGAAGTTACAAGGTATGAATATTTTGCAGATCGTCAGTGACGACTTTGAAGATTTAGAACTCTGGTATCCGGTCCACCGGTTACGTGAAGAAGGGGCGAACGTCATTCTCGCTGGCGAGAAAGCGGATCACGCTTATATTGGGAAGTATGGCGTCCCGGCCAAGTCGGACGTGGCGTTCGACGACGTCGACATCTCGTCGTATGATGCGTTGCTCGTCCCGGGCGGCTGGTCGCCCGACTTGTTGCGCCGTTTCGACTCGGTGAAAGGCTTCGTCCGCTACATGGATGAGCAAAAACGGCCGATCGGTCAAATCTGTCACGCGGGCTGGGTATTGATTTCAGCCAACATTCTTCAAGGCGTCAACGTGACGAGTACACCGGGCATTAAAGACGACATGGAAAACGCGGGCGCGATCTGGCACGATGAGCCGGTCGTCGTCGATGGCCATATCGTCTCGAGCCGTCGTCCGCCAGATCTGCCCGACTATATGCGTGAGTTTATCAAGGTCATGGCCAAAAACTGAAAAAAGAATAAAGGAGATTTCTACAGTTGAACTTAAAATCTAACCCAATTCTCCGTAAATCGATGGAGTCGACTGCTTATAGCACGGAGCCGATGACGAAAGCCGGTACGTGGTCGAAAGTGTTCACGTTACTCTTGCTCGTGACGGCCGCGGCTGGTACGACATGGCTGCTCGTTCCGACGATCGGGGAAGCGCTCTTGTTCCCACTCATGATCGGCTCGCTCATTCTTGGCTTGATCATGGCGCTCATCATCACCTTCAAACCAAACACGGCGCCTGTCGTCGCACCACTCTACGGCATCGTCGAAGGGGTGTTCGTCGGTTCGATTTCGTACTTCTTTGAAGCGATGGCACCGGGCATCGTCGGTCGCGCCGTCTTGACGACATTTATCGTCGCGTTCGCGATGTGGTTCGTCTATTCGACCGGGCTCGTCAAAGTGACGCAAAAGTTCCGGGCCGGTGTCACGGCCGCGATCTTCACGGTCATGCTATTGTATCTCGTCCAGATCGGCATGAGTTTCTTCGGTTCCGGACTTCCGTTCATGACGGGGTCGTCACCGCTCGCGATCGGTGTCCAGTTCGTCATCGTCATCATCGCCTCACTCGCGCTCGTCCTCGACTTCGACTATATCGCACGTCAAGTCGAAGCCCGGGCACCGAAGCAGTTGGAATGGGTGGCGGCGTTCGGATTGATTGTGACGCTCGTCTGGCTCTATATCGAATTGCTCGACTTATTGTACCGCCTCGCGATGCGAGACTGATCATCGGCCTTGGGCCGATGATTTTTTTAGGAAGACAGGAAAGGATGTGACCGCCCTCGCGATTAAAGGGGGCGAAACTTATGAAAAAAATTATTATCATCGGTTCAGGCATCGTCGGTATCTCGGCTGCCTATCATTTGGCCGGGAAAGCCGACGTCACCGTCATCGATCGAAAAGAAGTGGGCCGGGCGACCGACGCGGCCGCAGGCATCGTCTGTCCGTGGATCGCCCAACGCCGCAACAAAGCCTGGTACGCGCTCGCCAAAGGCGGTGCCCGCTATTATAGAGACGTCGTCGCCGAGTTAATGAATGAGGGTGAGCGTGATACCGGCTATAAACGCGTCGGGACGCTCGCGTTGCATGAAGACAAGAAGTTGAACGAGATGCTTGAGCGGACGACGCTGCGCCGGGAAGAGGCACCAGAGATCGGTGAGTTGACTCGACTGTCGGCTGAAGAGGCGAAAGTTCTTTTCCCACCGCTGTCAGATGAATACGATGCGCTCCTCGTCGAAGGCGGGGCCCGCGTCGATGGCGAGAAGTTGCGCGCGGCGCTCGAACGTGTCGCCGTCAAACGTGGCGTGAAACTTATCGACGGCTCTGCCGTTCTCGTCGAAGAAGACGGCTATCACGTCGAATGTGACGGCGTCCGCTACGACGCGGACGAAATCATTTTGGCGTGTGGGGCCTGGTTGCCTGAACTGCTCGAGCCAATCGGTTATACGGCACGCGTCGCGGGGGAGAAAGCGCAGATCGTCCACGTCCAGTTAACAGACGTCGATGCATCGGACTGGCCGGTCGTCATGCCACCGCGACGCCGGTATTTGCTCGGGTTCGAAGGGGGTCGGGTCGTCATCGGCTCGACCCATGAGCGGGGTAAGGCGTTCGACGCACGCCCGACGGCGATCGGTGTCCATGAAGTGCTCGCAAAAGGTCTGGAGTCGGCGCCTGGCTTAGCCGAAGCCGAATTGATCGAGACGCGTGTCGGTTTCCGTCCGGTCACACCGAACTCGATCCCGATTCTCGGTCGTGTGCCGGGGGCGGAGAAATTACTCGTCGCCAACGGTCTCGGTTCATCGGGCTTGACGGTCGGCCCGTTTATTGGCAAAGTACTTGCAGACTTGGTGCTGACGGGAGACTGCGAACTTGATCTGTCGCTTTATCCGATAGAAGACCATGTCTACCGACAACTGCAGTGAACGAAACAGGCGACAATCCGCGGATTGTCGCCTGTTTTAACGGCTTCGTCGCATGATCCCGTGCAAGAAAAAATGAAAATACTCCTGCATTGTCTCGGTCATTTCGTGCGACGCGAAATCTGGATCTGATAAAACTGCCTGTTGCATCAAGCGAACGTAACGAAGGTAAGCATCGGTCGATACGTCTGGGTCGATCGCCCCGGTCGTCTTGCCGTACTCGATCAAGCTTCGAAACGCGGCATAGCCACGGGCAGCGAGTTGTTGCCACGACGGGTCGGCCGTGACGATTGATAACACCGCGTCATCGAACAATGCCGCTGATTCAATTTTCCGTCTTAATATCTCAATCAGTAACTCCTCGAACGGGATGTGTTCCCCGATGCGCTCATCGATCCAGCCCATCTCATCTTCGGTGAGACGCGTGAGCACTTGAAGGACGACTTGTTCCTTCGAGCCGAAGTAATTGTAAATTGAGACAGGTGAGACTGAGGCAGAGCGGGCAAGTTCACTGATCGTGAAGCGTGACTGCTTCTCGCCCATCAGCGACTTGGCGGCATCAAGTATGGCCCGTTGTTTCGTCTCTGTCCGTTTCGTAAAACCGTCCACCTTCATCCCTCTTCTCCATTGTTTTGTAATCAATATACCATTTCCATTTCAAAAAATAACGTGATATACTAGTTTTGTAATCATATCATGTTTATATTTCAAAAAGGAGAGGGCGAAATGATCCAAATTGAAAAGTTGACGAAACGGTTTGACCAGACGCACGGCATTTTCGACGTCTCGTTCCGTGTCGAGCCCGGCACCGTTTTCGGCTTCATCGGTCCGAACGGGGCCGGGAAGTCGACGACGATTCGTCATTTGATGGGACTGCTCC
Source organism: Exiguobacterium sp. SH5S13 (assembly GCF_004337085.1). Lineage (NCBI taxonomy): Bacteria > Bacillati > Bacillota > Bacilli > Caryophanales > Exiguobacterium > Exiguobacterium sp. SH5S13. The sequence continues at coordinate 78,598 of NZ_SJUS01000004.1, forward strand.
ACGCCGACTCAGGGAAAGCGACCGTGATGGGGCATGACTGCTGGAAGGAGACCGAGACGGTGAAGGCGCTCGTCGGCTATTTGCCAGGTGAGATCAACTACCCGCAAGACATGACCGGGGAAGAAGTCATTCGTCTCACGAGACGTCTTCACGTGACGAGTGCGGAGCGGGAGCGTCAATTGCTCGACGTGTTCGCTTTCGATACGGGTTTGAAAGTCCGGAAGATGTCGAAAGGGATGAAGCAAAAACTCGCCATCGTCACGTGTTTCATGAAAGACGTTCCTGTATATGTCCTCGACGAGCCGACGAGCGGGCTCGACCCGCTCATGCAAGTGCGTCTCGTCGACTGGGTGCTCGCTGAAAAAGCGGCCGGGAAAGCGATTTTGATGAGCTCGCACCACTTCCCGGAGATGGAGAAGACGTGTGACCGGGCCGCCCTCATCCGCGACGGCCGGATGATCATCGAAGAAGAGATGGCGGAGCTGAAACGGCGAAGCAAAAAGACGTATCGCATCGGCATGAAAGACGAGACGGCGGCGATCAAATTGAGCGAACAGATCGGGACACGTGAACAGACATTCGTCACGGTGTCGTTATCGACGTCAGAAGAGTTGAACGGCTTGATCGAGCTGCTCGCCCGTCACGACATCGCGTCTTTGACGAGCGGCACCGACGAACTCGAGCACATGTTCATGCAATATTACGGGGAGGCGACTTAAATGGTACTCGTATCGTCACTGTTCAAGCAAAATCGGGGTTGGATATTAGGTTACGCGCTCGGGACGAGTGTGTACTTGTTCTTCTTGGCGGCCATCTTCCCATCGATTCAAGAGACCGGCCTGATCGAAGGGAAGCTCGATTCACTACCGCCAGAGCTGCTCGACGTGTTCAAGATCGACCCGAATCTCGCGATGGACAACGTCATCAACCTGCTCGCCGGGAACTATTATGGGCTCATCTTCTACGTGCTCGCCATCTTGTTCGCGTTGACGTTCGCGTCAAGGCTCATGGCCAAACCGGTCGACTCGGGCGAGGTCATGCTCTACATGGCGGCCCCGATTTCAAGAAGCGGCTACGTGACGGCGAGTATCGCCTTGCTGGTCATCGCGACCGTCTTGTTCGTCGGGTTGAACGGGCTCAGCCTCATGCTCGCGAACGTGTTGTTCGACTTAAACATCGATAGCGGTCTGTTGTGGACGTTGCAACTCAACGCCGGTCTCATCTTGCTCGTCCTCGGGTCGCTCGCTTACGTGCTCGCGAGCCTGTTCGATGACAGCACCCGGTCGTACATGGTTACGGGCGGCATCTTTTCAATCTTCTTGATTGCCAACATCTTCTCAGGCTTCAGCGATCAACTCGACTGGTTGCGAAACCTGTCGATGTTCTCTCTATTTGACGCGAACGCATTGATTCAAGGCGATTCGGTTTGGTTGTCGTTGTTTTGGCTGACAGCGCTGAACGTGTTGATCATCGTCACTTGCTATGGCTGGTTCACACGGAAAGACTTGACGATTTAGTTTTTCGGAATAAGATGTCGGGTATGTTACAATCAGCTCGACAGATTAGAAAGGGGAATGATTTATGCAACTCGCAACGTTACGAAACGGCGTTCAAATCCCGATGATCGGATTTGGCGTCTGGCAAGTAGACAATGAGACCGAGGCACCGCAAGCTGTCGCCGAGGCGTTGAAAGTCGGGTACCGCCACATCGATACGGCGGCTATCTATAAAAACGAAGAAGGCGTCGCCAAAGGGATTATGACTTCAGGCGTCAACCGCGCCGACATCTTTTTGACGTCGAAGATTTGGAACGAGGACATTCGTCAAGGACGGACGAAGGATGCGTTCGACGAGTCGCTCGCTCGCCTCGAGACCGACTATTTGGACTTGTGCCTGCTTCACTGGCCGGTCGACGGTTTCGTCGCCGCTTGGAAAGATCTTGTCGACTTGTATGAGGCCGGAAAAATCAAAGCGATCGGCGTCTCGAACTTCAAAGAGCATCACCTTGAAGCGTTGAAAGAAGCGGGTCTGATGACGCCACTCATCAACCAAGTCGAACTTCATCCGCAACTCCCGCAACCGGACCTCGTCGAGTACTGCCAAGATGAAGGTATTCAAATCGAGGCGTGGAGCCCGCTCATGCAAGGAAAATTCCTCGATGTCCCGGTGTTTGCCGAAATCGCTGACAAGCATGGGAAGACACCGGCCCAAGTCGTCCTCTGTTGGCACTTAGAGACAGGGAACGTCGCCTTGCCGAAATCGGTCACACCACACCGGATCGAAGAAAACTTCAACGTCTTCGACTTCACACTCGATGCGGACGATATGGCGAAAATCGATGCGGTCGCGACACATGAACGCATCGGTCCAGACCCTGATACTATCGAATTTTAACATAATTAAGCGAGAATTCTCCCACCTCTAAGCGTCTGGGGCGAGGCCTAGCGTAGGTGGGAGATGAATCGCCCGTACATAAACCTCTTGGCCACCCCTGTGACAGATATGACGAACATAAGTTCGTGATTCCGTCAGATTTCCCTTCCCCCGTCGCGGGTATCGGATGAGGAAGGCGTTCATCACGATCATCGGCCGAGAGGAGGGGGAGACATGCTGAAGGGCTACAAATACAGGCTCCACCCGACGGCGGAACAGGCCGATTTCCTGGTCAGGACGATCGGCTGTGCCCGCCTCGTACAAGCCCCTGTTCCCGTTCCTCGCCGAGGCGGACAGCCTCGCGCTCGCCAACGCGAAGCTTCACCTCGACGCGGCGTTCGCGAAGTTCTTCGCCGGGACGGGGCCGGCTTCCCGGTGTTCAAGTCGAGACGGAAGGCGCGCGCCTCCTACACGACGAACAACCAGCACGGCACGATCCGCATCGAGGGGGACCGGGTCCGGCTCCCGAAGGTCGGGTTCATCCGTTTCACACAACACCGAATCTTCGACGGCGAGATCCGGTCGGCGACCGTGTCGATGACGAAGACGGGCAAGTTCTTCGTGTCGCTCCTCGTCGAGCAGGCCGACGAGCCCTGGGTCCCGGCCGAGCACAAGATCGGGATTGACCTCGGCCTCGGGGACTTCGCCGTCATGACGAACGACGCGCTCGTGACGGAGAAGATCCCGAACCCGCGCAACCTGCGCGAGGCCGAGGAACGGCTGAGACGGGCGCAGCGCTCGCTCTCCCGCAAGAAGCCCGGCAGCCGGAACCGCGAGAAGGCGCGGCTCCTATTGGCCAAAAAGCATGAAAAGGTACGGAACCGCCGACATGACTTCCTCCACAAGCTGTCACGACGCATCGTCGACGAGAACCAAGTCGTCGTCGTCGAGACGCTGAAACCGAGGGAGATGATGCAGGACCGCCGCCTGGCAAAGTCGATCGGGGACGCCGGATGGGGCGAGTTCGTCCGCCAGCTCGCCTACAAATGCAGGTTCCACGGCCGCACACTGATCCAGGCCGACCCGTGGTTCGCCTCGACCCAGGTTTGTTCGGCCTGTGGCGAGAACGGCGGCAAGAAGGACCTGCACGTCCGCGAGTGGACATGCGCCGTATGCGGCACGCACCATGACCGCGACGTCAACGCGAGCCTCAACCTGTTGGGTCTCGCCGACTGAAACACTCCAGGGCAGGGACTGCCCGACGAGCTTGGTCCACAACCGTGGCTGGTCAAAGCACGGTCTTCCCAAGAAGCTCCCACTTCAAGTTGCGAAGCAAATAAGTGGTGAGTAGTTCACACTGATTGAGACTCATTATTTGAGTCTCTTTTTCATTTCGCTTGTGTATGAGCAGAGACACACGGGTATAGAATACTATGTTAATAAAGGAGGTGTCAGGTCTTCTTCGGAAGATCCTATTTATGGACTTGTCAAAATGGCCTTTAGTCAACTGGCTGGCGTTTTTAGCAACAGTCGTCATCAACTACTTCGCGAGCGGTAATAACGCGGCCGTGTCAGACCGGATCGATATTTATTTCAAGCCGGCCGGATACGCTTTCTCGATTTGGGGACTCATTTACGTCGCGCTCGCAGTATGGCTCGTACTCCAATTGAAGAAAGGGTCGGTCGCGAACCGACAGGCTAACCGGATGAAGGCAGGTTTTCTCGTGTCGTGTATTTTGAACGGTCTTTGGCTGCTCGCGTTCACAAACGAGTGGTTCATCGCCTCGCTCGTCGTCATGGCCGCTTTTTTAGCGACGCTCGCTTGGTTGTATTACATCGCCTTCCGCACGTCGACGAGCTGGCTTGACCGTTTCCCATTCTCGGTTTACCTCGGCTGGGTGTCGGTCGCGACGATCGTTAACGTCTTCATCGTCATGAAGACGGAACGGATTACGACGTTGCTCGGCTTAGATGAGTTGGCATGGACGTCACTCATGCTCATGGTCGGGGTCGTCCTCGCTTTGGTGTTCATGTGGTGGCACCGCGACTTCATCTACCCGCTCGTCTTCGCCTGGGCGTATGTGGGCATCTTCGCCCGAATCGACAACGGGACGCTTTACGTCGTCCTCGTGAGCGCGCTCATCGTGCTCGCGCTCGGTTACGTCGGCTTGATCATTTGGAAACGGCCGCGTTCGTTTTTGCATCACTCTAGAAAAACAGTATGACAAGCAAAAAGATAGCCTAAACGGGCTATCTTTTTCTTTGGGAATAACAAGTTCTGATGAACCTATACATAAATATATTTGATGGATAAATATTCATTATGGATTATAAGTTGTTTTGAGAAATCCCCTGATATCAAATATGTATCCGCTTACAAAAAATATTCATCCCGTTACCGTTATGCAAAAATCTATTCAACATACTTGATTTTTCAGAATATTTAGAACAGAATAAAAATTACGAACAAGATGGATAGAGAGGGGCTGATTCGATGGAGCGAACAAGTTTGTACGATCCACGATTCGAAAAAGACGCATGCGGTATTGGGTTATATGTCAATTTAATGGGAGAAACAAAGCACGAGATCGTCAGCAAATCGCTATCGATGCTCTGTAAGCTCGAACATAGAGGTGGGCAAGGCGTCATCGACGCTGGTGACGGGGCCGGCATCATGACCGAGTTGCCACACGAGTTATTCACTCAGACGATGAACTTGCCAGCGCCGGGGGGCTATGCGGTCGGCATGGTGTTCTTCCAACCGAACGAGACAAAGTTGCGCGACAAGCAACAACAAATGGAGCGACTCGCCGATGAACTCGATTTCGCGACGATCGCCTGGCGGGAAGTACCGGTCGACAGTTTGGCGATCGGTGAACACGCTCGGGTGACACAACCGACGATTTATCAATGGTTCGTGTCGTGCCCGTTCGCGGACTACGATTCAAACGAACGCTCGCTCTATCAGCTTCGCCGGATGATCGAGAAAACAGACGAATTAAACCTTTATCTTCCGAGCCTGTCGACGAAGACGATCGTTTATAAAGGGATGTTGACGCCGATCCAGATTGAGCGGTTTTATCTCGATCTGCAATCGCCGGCTTATAAGAGCACGTTCGGGATCGTCCATTCACGGTTCTCGACGAACACGTTCCCGTCATGGGAGCGGGCCCATCCGAACCGGATGATCGTGCATAACGGTGAGATCAACACGTTGCGCGGGAACATCGATGCGATGCGTGCCCGCGAAGGTGTGACCTCGACCGACCTGTTCGATGATGTGAACGAACTGTTCCCCGTGCTCCAAGAAACGGGCAGTGACTCCTCGATGCTCGACAACGCGTTCGAGTTCTTCACTCGGACCGGTCGTTCGATCGCACACACGGCGATGATGCTCATCCCTGAGCCGTTCGCCGAAGTATCGATGGATCCGTTCAAAAAAGACTTTTATCAGTACCATTCGTCGATCATGGAGCCGTGGGACGGACCGACGGGCGTCGTCTTCACGGACGGGCGTCAAATCGGGGCAATCTTGGACCGGAACGGCTTGCGGCCGATGCGTTATATCGAGACGATGGACGGGGAACTCATCCTGTCGTCTGAGAGCGGGGTCATCCCGGTCCATGCGGAGAACGTCAAGACGAAGCAGCGTCTCCGTCCCGGGCAGCTCCTCCTCATCGACTTGGAATCGAAACGTCTCATCCCAGACGCAGAGATCAAACAGACAATCGCCCGGGCCGAACCGTACGGGAAATGGTTGAAGCAGATGACGACGATTGCGGACCAGCCTGTGAATGAACCGGTCGTCGAACAGGTGCACCGTAAACAACGGGCGTTCGGATACACGAAAGAGGATATCGAGCAATATCTCGTGCCGCTCATCCTCGAGAAAAAAGATCCGATCGGCTCGATGGGCCATGACCAACCGGTCGCCGTCTTGTCAGAGCGACCGCGGTCGCTGTTCCATTACTTTAAGCAACACTTCGCCCAAGTGACAAACCCGCCGATCGACGCGTTGCGCGAGAAAATCGTCACGGCGACGTTCACTTGGCTCGGTCCTCAAGCGAATCCGGTTCATACCGGTCGGGGACACGCCCGCCGCGTCTGGCTCGAACATCCGATCATTGACGCGGCGACAGTCGAGGCGGTGAAGTTGAAAATGAACGTCGCCCGCATCACGACAACGTATGAAACAGACCTCGAACGTTCGCTCGAGTCATTGTTTGAACGTGTCGATGCGGCCGTCCGAGATGGGGCTGAAGTCATCGTCTTGTCTGACCGTGACATGTCCGAGTCATCGCTCGCGATGCCGGCCCTGCTCGTCATGAGCGCGGTCCATCAACATTTGATTCGGTCGAACTTACGGGCGTCATGCAGTCTCATCGCTGAAAGCGGAGAAGTGAGAGAAGTGCACCAAGCCGCCGCTTTGATCGGATACGGGGCCGATGCGGTCTATCCGTATTTAGTGTACGCGACGATCGCGGAAGCGGTAGAAGCCGGATTGATTTCGTTCTCGGTCGAAGCAGCAATCCGCCGCTATCAAACGGCTGCAGTCGATGGAATCGTCAAAATTATGTCGAAGATGGGGATCTCGACCGTGCAAAGTTACCGGGGAGCACAAATTTTTGAGGCGGTCGGCATCGACCGCGCATTGATCGACCGTCATTTCCGCGGGACGACGTCACAACTGTCCGGGATCGGGTTCAAGGAGCTCGAAGCAGAATCACGGCGTCAGCACGAATCGGCGTTTAGCCGTGACCGTCCGCTTGAAGCGGGAGCAGATTTCCAGTGGCGAGCCGACGGAGAAGAGCACGCCTTTAACCCTAAGTCGATTCACTTGTTGCAGCGGGCGTGCCGTGAGAACGAACGCCGTTACTATGACGCTTACGTCAAACAGCACGAAGCATCCGGTCAATTTTTAAGACAGTTGTTCGACTTTAAATCGCAAGAGCCTATCCCGATCGACGAGGTCGAATCGGTCGCCTCGATCGTCAGCCGTTTCAAGACGGGCGCGATGTCGTTCGGCTCACTGTCGAAAGAGGCACATGAGACGCTCGCCATCGCCATGAACCGGATCGGCGGGAAGAGCAACTCAGGTGAAGGCGGCGAAAACCGTAACCGCTTCACTCCTGACGCGGACGGGAACGAGCGCATCAGTCGGATCAAACAAGTGGCAAGTGGACGATTTGGTGTCACGGCCGAATATTTGTATCATGCCGATGAGATTCAAATCAAGATGGCGCAAGGTGCGAAACCAGGGGAAGGTGGGCAGTTGCCTGGCAATAAAGTCTACCCGTGGGTCGCCGAAGTGCGCGGCTCGGTCCCAGGTGTCGGGCTCATCTCGCCGCCACCGCACCATGACATCTACTCGATCGAAGACTTGGCCCAGTTGATCTTTGACTTGAAGCACGTCAATCCGCAAGCAAAAGTGAGCGTCAAGCTCGTCTCGAAATCCGGTGTCGGAACGATTGCGGCCGGCGTCGCCAAGGCGAACGCCGACACGATCGTCATCAGCGGCTACGATGGCGGGACAGGTGCTTCGCCTCGAACGTCGATCAAGCATACTGGTCTCCCGTGGGAGCTCGGATTGCTTGAGACACACCAGACGCTCGCATTGAACGGACTTCGCGGCCGCGTCACGCTCGAGACGGACGGCAAGCTCATGACCGGACGCGATATCGTCCTCGCCGCCATCTTTGGGGCGGAGGAATACGCGTTCGCGACGGCACCGCTCGTCGTGCTCGGCTGTATCATGATGCGGGCCTGTCATCTGGACACGTGTCCGGTCGGCGTCGCGACACAAGACCCGGCGCTTCGCCAAAAGTTCATGGGTAAACCGGAACACGTCGTCAATCTTATGACGTTCCTCGCCGAAGAAGTGCGCGAAATACTCGCCTCGCTCGGCGCGAAGACGATCGGTGAGGTCATCGGCCGAACGGACTTGCTAGAAGAGAGCGCCTGGAAACAGGAGCACGCGAAAGCGAAAATGCTCGATTTGACACCGATGTTATCGGTCCCGACAGCGTTACCGGGGAAGGAAGAGTTACCTCATCCGGCTTTTCAGTCGTACGACCATCGAAAATTGATCCCAGCCGTATCGCGTTCGATCAAATCGCTTCAACCGACGTTCTTCGTCGGGCGGGTCCGCAATACGGACCGGGCCGTCGGGACGATGCTCGGCTACGAAGTGACGAAAGTTCACGGCAACATCGGTTTGGCTGAAGATACGATCTCACTCCGACTGAGCGGATCGGCCGGACAAAGTTTAGGCGCATTTCTTCCTCATGGCATCACGATCTCTGTGATCGGGGATGCGAACGATTATGTCGGAAAAGGGTTGAGCGGCGGGAAACTCGCGGTCATCGCTGAGAAACATGCCCCGTTCGACGAGAGCGAACAAATCATCGCCGGCAACGTCTGCTTGTACGGGGCGACATCGGGGATGGCATTCTTTAACGGACACACGGGGGAACGGTTCGCGGTCCGAAACTCAGGTGCCGTCACCGTCACTGAAGGCGTCGGGGATCACGGGTGTGAATATATGACCGGTGGGACGGTCGTCGTCCTAGGAACGGTCGGCCGCAACTTCGCGGCCGGGATGTCCGGAGGTGTCGCCTTCCTATACGGTGACCAAGACTATGACCAACTCGTCAACACGGAACTCGTAGCGGTCGAACGCGAGTTGACCGATGAGGACACAGAACAGATTTATTCGCTGCTCGAGATGCATCAATTCCACACGGATAGTGTGAAAGCGAGTCGTATCCTCGAGTCGTTCGATGACGAGCGGAAGCGCTTCGTCAAAATCGTACCTCGCGATTATGCGAACGTACTTGACGTCATGCGTCAAATTGAAGCCACTCGTCCGGAACTGAACGAGGCAGACCGTGCCCTCGAACTGTTCCGGGTCGTGACTGAAGGAGGCGTAGTATGAGACATAAATTTATCGATATCCCACGTGAGACGCTCCCTGAGCGGACAGTGCTCGAGCGGATACGTGACTATGATGAATATGCATCCCGGATGGACGATGAACCGATCGTCAAGCAGGCCGAGCGCTGCATGGACTGCGGGACCCCGTTTTGTCACGTCGGTGACATGATCGGGCAAGAGACGATCGGGTGCCCGATCCACAATTTGATTCCGGAATGGAACAAGCTCGTCTCGGACCAAGACTGGTATCGCGCTTACGAGCGGTTGATGGAGACGAACAACTTCCCAGAGTTCACGGGCCGCGTTTGTCCGGCCCCATGTGAAGGGTCGTGTACGCTCGGCATCAGCGAGGACCCGGTCGCCATCAAATCGATCGAACGGACGATCATCGACCGCGCGTTCGAAGAAGGATGGGTCCAGCCGCGCCTCGTCCAGATGCGGACCGGACGCTCGGTCGCCATCATCGGCAGCGGTCCAGCGGGTCTCGCTGCGGCGGACCAGTTGAATCAAATCGGTCATCACGTCACTGTGTATGAAAAAGCTGACGAGGCGGGCGGGTTGTTGTTTTACGGAATCCCAAACATGAAGCTTGATAAAGACGTCGTCCGGCGCCGGATTCACTTGCTGGCGGCGGAAGGAATCCGCTTTAAGACAGGTGTCAACGTCGGTGTTGATGTGACGGTCGAGTCACTCCGCCACAAGTTTGATGCCGTCATCCTGGCGACGGGGGCGCAGAAACAGCGGACGCTCGGAATCGAAGGGGACGATGCGACCGGCGTCGAACCGGCGATGGACTATTTGACCGAGTCGACACGGGTGCTCGGCGGAAAAATGATCGACGCACAGTATGACGCGGCCGGGAAAGACGTCATCGTCATCGGTGGCGGTGACACCGGGGCCGATTGTGTCGCGACGGCGATCCGGCAAGGTGCGAAATCGGTCACACAGTTCGGCAAACACCCGGAAAAAGGCATGTTCCGGGCGCCAGAACGTCCGTGGCCACTTCAACCAGACACGCTTTCGGTCGATTATGCTTACGCCGAGGCGATCGAACGTTACGAGCATGACCCGAGAACGTATTTGATCCGCTCGAACCGAGTTATTAACCAAGACGGTCGCGTCGCCGGCATCGAGACGGAACGGATGGAGAAGATCGTCAAACCAGACGGTCACGCGACGTTCTTCGTCGTCGAAGATTCACACAAGACGTATCCGGCCGACCTCGTCCTCGTCGCCATCGGTTTTGAGCGCCCTGAATCCGAATTACGGAAACTAGGCATCGAAGCGAAACGAGATTACGTTTCGAACGTAGACGGCATTTTCGTCGCCGGAGACGCGAGACGCGGACAAAGTTTGATCGTCTGGGCGATCCGCGAAGGGCGAGAAGTCGCTGAAACGGTCGACGCTTACTTGGAGGCTTGTCAATCTCGTCTAAAAACTTCATCATAAAAAGGAGCGACGATTTCGTCGCTCCTTTTTAGATTGATCAACAGGAGGAGTCAGAGATGCTAATGGAAGTCCTCATGTATACCGGGTTTTGGTTTTTACTTGTACTCGTCTTACTGGGCACGATTTACGCGCGGCGTAACCGCAAGTGATTATAATACCATCGCGGCGATCAAGCCGAAGATGATGAGCGGGATGTTGTAGTGGAGGAACGTCGGCCAGACCGTCTCACGCAAGTGGTCGTGTTGCCCGTCCGCGTTCAAACCGCTCGTCGGTCCGAGCGTCGAATCACTCGCCGGGCTACCGGCGTCACCGAGTGCTCCGGCCGTTCCGATGATGGCGATCGTCGCCTCGACCGAGAAACCATACTGGATACATAACGGCACGAAGATGGCGGCGATGATCGGTATGGTCGAAAAGCTCGAGCCGATACCGAGTGTGATGACGAGACCGACGAGGAGCATGACGAGGGCGGCGAGGAACTGCGAGTCACCCATCAAGTTGCTTGCTCCGCTCACGAGCGGTTCAATCGCACCCGTTTCACGGATGACGGCGGCGAATCCGCTCGCGGCGATCATGACGAAACCGATGAAGGCCATCATGCGCATGCCGCTCGTAAAGATATCGTCCGCTTCTGACCAAGGGATGAGACGGAAGAGCGTCAACAGGATCAAACCGGTCACGGCCGAAGCGATCATCGATTCGGTCTGCAATTGAACGACCAAGACGACCAAGACGACGATCGCCGTCAACCAAATCTTCATGTTGCTCAACGTGCGGACCTCATAGTCGCTCGGACCGAGTTGGATCGTTTCATACGACCGCGGTTTCCGGTAGTGGAAGAAAGCGGTGATGAGTCCGACGAGCATCCCGAGTGCCGGGATGGCCATGATGCTGACGATATTGACGTCACCGACGGCCATCCCGTTCGTCTCGACGTTCGGGAGCAAAATCTCGTTCAAGTAGATGCCGCCGAAGCCGACCGGTAGCAACATGTACGGTGTGACAAGCCCGAACGTGAGGATCGTCGCGACGAGCCGGCGATCGAGTTTCAACTCATTGAACAAGACGAGTAACGGCGGTACGACGATCGGGATGAAGGCGATGTGGATCGGTAAGACGTTCTGTGAGCTGATAGCGAGTAAGAGCAGCAGCGACAGCAGTAACGCTTTGACGCGACCGACACTCTTGCCGGTCACATCACGGCCAGACATGCTGATCAACCGTTCAGCCAGGACGTCAGGCAGGCCGGTCTTTGACAAGCCGACGGCGAACGCACCGAGCAGGGCGTAGCTGAGGGCGATCGTGGCACCGCCACCAAGCCCGTCGCTGAAAGCGGTCAACGTGTCGTTGAAACCGAGTCCTCCGACAAGTCCACCGACGATGGCGGCGAGGATGAGCGATAAGACGATATGGACACGACTGATCGCGAGAGCAAATAAGACAATGACAGCTAATAATACAGCATTCATGAGTTCCAACACCTTTCGAATCATAAGTTCTTTCTCTTGTTATCACTTTAATACGATAAAGACTTTTGAAATTTAACATACGTTTTATGACTTGTCAAATCATGAAAACAAAAAAAGCGACAACTTCGAAAAGTTATCGCTTCTTCATCATAGTTCGACGTTATGGTACACCTGACGAACGTCTTCTAAGTCTTCGAGCACGTCGAGTAGTTTCTCGAATTGCTCTTTCGACGCTTCGTCGAGTTCGACTTCGTTTTGCGGTAGCATCGTCAGCTCGGCGACTTCGAACGTCTCCACACCCGCCGCTTTGAACGCGGTCTGGACGGCATGGAATTCTTCCGGCTCGGCATAGACGATGACCGTCTCATCTTCTTCGATGACGTCACGGACATCGAGATCGTGCTCCATCATGAGTTCGAGCACGTCGTCTGCTGTCATCCCGCCGACACCGATGACGGCCGTCGCATCGAACATATACGCGACCGACCCGCTGACGCCCATGTTACCACCGTTCTTGCCGAACGCGGCCCGAACTTCAGAGGCGGTCCGGTTGACGTTGTTCGTGAGCGTGTCGACGATGAGCATCGACCCGCTCGGCCCAAAGCCCTCATAGCGGAGTTCGTCGAAGTTCTCTTCGTCGCCGCCTTTCGCTTTGTCGATGGCCCGGTCGATGATCGCTTTCGGGACGTTATACGTCTTCGCGCGCTCGACGACGAACTTGAGCGATTGGTTCAATTCCGGATCAGGTTCACCTTGGCGGGCGACGATGTAGATCTCGCGGCCGAACTTCGCGTAGATACGACTCGTATTGGCGTCTTTAGACGCCTTTTTCTCTTTAATGTTGTTCCATTTACGACCCATTACGTGTCATCTCACTTTCCATTGTTCGATAGATTCACTGTCGATTATATAAGAAGAAGCGAGCGTTGACGAGAGAAAATCATCCCTCGCTCTTGTCCATCTTCTCAACGATCTCGGTCAGCGTCTTTAAACTGTCGATCAAGCGGTCGGTCTCATCCTCATCGAGGAACGCTAACCGATCCTCGAACAGGCGCCGAAACGAGTCGCGCCGCTCGAGGAGCACGCGCTCTCCTTGGTCGGTTAATTGGTTCCAGATGACGCGGCGGTCGCGCTCGTCAGGGACACGTGTAATATACCCTTCGTCGACGAGCTTCGTGATGAGCGGCGTCACGTTCGGCGGGGCAATTGATAACGTCTCACTAATTTGTCCGTTCGTGACCGCGCCTTCATCCTCGATCAACATCAATAGATGAAAGTGAGAGAAATTTAAGTTCGGGATTTGCGGGAGGTCGGAGCGGCGGAGCAGTTTTCTTCTGATTAACGGGATCAGTTTCACAAACTGATCGGCTGCATCTTGTCTTGGCATAGTCATAGTCACTTCCTAGTCAGGTTCTTTCTTCATTATACACGACCACAGGCGGGGTGGACGAGCAATCATCGGACTGTGAGCATTTACACACCGATTCCGCCAAACTAACGACACAAATAATGTAAGCGTTTACATATAGGTCTGTCCTTGTTTTCATGAAAACGCATACGATTTTACTGAGCTGATCTATAAAAATCAAGACCTATCCTCAAACAGCAAAAAAATATTGTGAAAGAGTTCACATTGTTGTCACGCACAAATTGAATGAAACGGTGTATTCTATGAATGTGAAGGAAAGCACAAACTCTTATCAGGCAAACCGATTATCCCGTGCTCTCCATCAAGTCAGAAGATCAGCTCTCATTCATGAGGAGGAAACCAACATGGCAGTTAAAGAGAAAGCAGTAGTGGAAACATCAGCAGAACAGATGGTCGACACGCTCGTTAAGCAAGCGCACACGGCACTCGACACGTTGATGACGTTTGACCAAGAGAAAATCGACACGATCGTCCAAGCGATGGCGTTAGCCGGACTCGAGCAACACGTCGTACTCGCTAAACATGCATTTGAAGAAACAGGTCGCGGTGTGTTTGAAGACAAGATGATCAAAAACATCTTTGCGACAGAATATATTTTCAACTCACTTCGCGGTGAGAAAACAGTCGGCGTCATCGAAGACGATGAGCAAAACGGCATCACATACATCGCCGAGCCGGTCGGTGTCGTCGCCGGGGTCACACCGGTCACGAACCCGACATCAACGACGATGTTCAAAGCGATCATCGCCATCAAAACACGTAACCCGATCATTTTCGGCTTCCACCCGTCAGCACAACAATGTTCAAGTGCAGCGGCCCGCGTCCTTCGTGACGCAGCAATCGCAGCAGGTGCACCGGAACATTTGATCCAATGGGTCGAAAAACCGTCACTCGACGCGACGAAAGCACTCATGAACCACCCAGGCGTGGCCATGGTACTCGCAACAGGCGGCGCGGCAATGGTGAAGTCGGCTTACTCGACAGGTAAACCAGCGCTCGGCGTCGGACCTGGTAACGTCCCGGCTTATATCGACAAGACAGCGAAAGTAAAACGCGCCATCTCGGACGTCATCTTATCGAAAACGTTCGATAACGGCATGATCTGTGCGTCAGAACAAGCGATCATCGTCGACCAAGAAGTATATGAAGACGTGAAACGTGAAATGACAGCGCTTGGCTGCTACTTCTGCTCACCAGAAGAAAAAGCCAAACTCGAAACACTCGTCATCAAGACAGACACATGTGCGGTCAACCCTGAGATCGTCGGGAAACCGGCAGCATGGATCGCCGAGAAAGCTGGACTCAGCGTCCCGGCCGACACGAAAATCTTGATCGCTGAACTCGAGACAGTCGGCGCGACAGAACTGCTCTCACACGAGAAGCTCAGCCCGGTGCTCGGCGCTTATAAAGTTCAATCACGAGAAGAAGGCTTCGCGATCGCTGAGAAAATGCTTGAAATCGGTGGTCTCGGTCATACGGCCGCAATCCACTCGACAGACGACGACGCGATCCTCGCGTTCGGACTTCGCATGAAAGCTTGCCGCATCATCGTCAACTCGCCAACGGCACACGGCGGTATCGGTGACCTTTACAACGAAATGACACCATCACTCACACTCGGTTGTGGGTCGTACGGTAAAAACTCCGTCTCTGAGAACGTGACGGCGAAACATCTACTCAACGTGAAAAAGGTGGCGAGACGTCGCGTGAATATGCAATGGTTTAAAGTCCCTGAAAAAATTTACTTCGAGAAAAACTCGGTTCAATACTTGCAGTCGCTCACGTCGAAAAAACGGGCAATGATCGTCACAGACGAAATGATGGTCAAACTCGGATTTGCTGACAAAGTCATCAAAAACTTGCCGGCTGGTGTTGACTACCGCATCTTCGACCAAGTCGAACCAGACCCATCAGTCGAGACGGTCATGGCCGGTGCTGAGGCGATGCGCCAATTCCAACCAGACATGATCATCGCGCTCGGTGGTGGTTCACCGATGGATGCTGCGAAAGGGATGTGGCTCTTCTACGAACGTCCAGAAGAGAAGTTCTCAAACCTTCGCCAGAAGTTCATGGATATCCGCAAACGGACGTACAAGTTCCCGACGCTCGGCAACAAGTCGATGTTCGTCGCGATCCCGACGACGTCAGGTACAGGTTCAGAAGTGACACCGTTCACGGTCATCACTGATAAAAAACGGAACGTCAAATACCCGATTGCCGACTACGCGATCACACCAGACGTCGCCATCATCGACCCTGAGTTCGTTATGACGGTACCGGCTTCAATCACGGCTGACACAGGAATGGACGTCTTGACACACGCGATCGAAGCGTACGTATCGGTCATGGCGAACGACTATACAGACGGACTGGCCCTCCGTTCGATGAAGATGATCTTCGACTACCTCCCGAAAGCTTACGAAAACGGAAGCGACGCTGAAGCTCGTCAAAAAGTGCACAACGCCTCAACGATGGCTGGTATGGCATTCGCGAACGCGTTCCTCGGGATCAACCACTCGATCGCGCACAAAATCGGTGGCGAGTTCCACGTGCCGCACGGTCGGACGAACGCGATCCTCATGCCGCACGTCATCCGCTACAACGCGACACGCCCATCGAAACTTGCGGCGTTCCCGAAATATGAGTCATTCATCGCTGACGAGCGCTACGCTGAAATCGCACGCTTCCTCGGACTCCCGGCGAAGACGACTGAAGAAGGCGTCGAGTCACTCGTCCAAGCGATCATCGAGCTCGGACAGCGCTTGAACATCAAACTCTCGTTCAAAGCACAAGGCATCAAGAAAGCGGACCTCGATGCGAAGATCGACAAAATGGCGGTCGATGCGTTCGAAGACCAATGTACGACGGCGAACCCGAAAATGCCGCTCGTCGAAGAATTGAAAGAAATCATGTACGCAGCGTACGAAGGCGTCTAAGAATCCATGATCAGAGCGGTCATCCTCACAACGGGGATGACCGCTTTTTTTGCTGTAAATTAGGATATACAATTGTCAGATGACTTACTATAATTGAATAATGCCAATCAAGTATGGCGAATATTGATGTAGATGGAGACGACCAAATGACAATCATTTATAGCTTACTGTCGGCCTTGTATGCCGTATTTCTTTACTTCAGTCCGGCCGCTTACGCAAGCCCGTATGAGACGGCCGAATATTTTGCGTCGTACGACCGAGACGTTAACAGTTGGGAGAACGTCGAGCTGTTCGAGTCGCTCGGGACCGAGCTCGATCTTGAGATGGACCGTTTCGTCCATTATGCCTCCGTACCGAGCCATTGGACGACGTTGACCATTGAAGACGACGAACGATTCGATGGTGTATCTCATTTCATCTTAGAAGCTGGATTTGACGGTGAAGTGATTCAAACGGATTGGAACGAACCGATTGATGATGTAGAAGGAAAAGTCGTCGTTTTGCCGATGACGGTCAAATCACTCGAGCTTGACGGGAGGGACACGTCGGCTGATCCATATGGAGAGGTCCTCATTGATGATGAGGCGAATCGCCACTTACTCAACCTGTTGGAGGCAGGAGCCGAAGGGTACATTGTCACGCCCGATGAACAAGAAGAGGGTTATTACGGAACCATTTATACTTCGCCACGGACGCGGCTGCCCGGCATCGGCGTCGATGTTGAGACAGCAGATCGTTTGACGGACGGGACGCATGTCTCGGTCGAACCGTTCGTCGACGACGAGGTGCCGTATGTCGAATTTATTCAACCTGGTAAAACAGACGAGGAGATTGTGATCTTGGCTAGGCTTGACGGCACGGGTTACGGGGACCATGCGTTATGGAGCCTTGGTGGTTCATCGATATTGTACGCGCTCATCGAACAAATGGATGGCATTGATACGGATGCGACGATCCGGTATGTCTTCTTGAACGGAAGTGGGGGTGGCTACGAGACCGCCATGGATTATTTAGAAACAGCGAAACAGGCTGAAACTTTGCCGTCTTTAGTACTGTCATTAGATATTCTTGGTACCGGGGAAGGTGCACGTTTTGTAAGGA
The DNA here is from genome assembly GCF_004337085.1 of Exiguobacterium sp. SH5S13. Lineage (NCBI taxonomy): Bacteria > Bacillati > Bacillota > Bacilli > Caryophanales > Exiguobacterium > Exiguobacterium sp. SH5S13. The sequence continues at coordinate 96,288 of NZ_SJUS01000004.1, forward strand.
CAAAAGTGATGACAAGACTGCCGGTCCTTGAGCAAGGAAGCTGGTCATCACTTGATGTGAAGCCACTCGGGACGTCGTATTTAGATGAATTTCATGCGGAAGGCGTACCGGTCATGTCATTAAGCGATTCATTGACGGCTGAGTTTGATGCTTTAACTGAAGCCGATACAATCGACCGTTTGTCGAACGAGGCGATGGAAGACCACGTCGCTTGGCTAACAGATTGGCTCGCCACACAATGATGTCTTGAACCGTCCCCGTGTGAGGGCGGTTCTTTCTTTTTGACTGAAACACTCGTCCTCTCTCGAATTGTTCGGTATGATGAAAGAGGAGGCGATACAATGGAACGAAACATGAACATTACAAGACATTACGGTGAACTGGCCGGTACGCTTTTATTGCATGATACGCCGCGAAAGACGGTCGTCATCTTGAGCGGGAGCGGGCCGAGTGACCGGAACGGCAATGTCGGACCCGTCCACTTCAATACGTATAAAAAACTAGCCGACGCGCTATATGGCATGGGCGTCAACGTATTTCGGTACGACAAACAAGGGATCGGGGAGTCGGATGGTGACTTTAATAAAGTCGGACTCCATGACTTGGTCAACGATGCGATCGAAGTCGTGAAAACGATCCAACGGTTGCCTGAAACGGGCGACGTCTACGTGCTCGGCCATAGCGAAGGGGCGGTCATCGCCCCGGCCGTTCAACTCGAGACGAATGCGGCCGGGTTGATCCTCCTCGCCGGCTTCAACGACTCGTCGAAGCAGATGTTCTTACATCAAGCCGACGCGCTCGCGTCCGAGATCGGGCGCGTGAAAGGGTTGAAAGGGATGTTTTACCGGTTGACCGGCGTCCCGAAAAAAGTCAGACAGCGTCAAGACGATCTGCTCGAGCGGTCGCTCCGGACGAACGTCGCTGCGTTCAAATACCGAGGCCAAGTCGTCAACGCCAAGTGGATTCGCGAACATGCGTCGTATGACGTCCGGGAACGGCTCGAGCTCGTGCGCGTCGCGCTGCTTGCCATCACCGGTGACCGTGACGTCCAAGTCCCGCCTGAACACGTCCATTCACTGCGGACGAAAGGCGATGTCGACAGCTATATCATTAAAGATATGAACCACCTCCTCGTCGAACGGACGAGCCCGCATTCACTTTTAACGTTGCACAAAGAATATCGTGAGGCGATCGAGGCCCCGCTTCATCCACAGTTGTTACAGAAATTGAACGATTGGTTAATCAAATAGTGAAAAACAGTCGTAAGCGGTCACTTAGTGACCGTTTTTTGTGTTATAATTGTGACGATAAGATAAAAAGTGAATGAATTTGAATGTTTTTGATTGTTTTTTGAATGTAAACGCTTTATATTGGAGATACGGAGGGAATACGATGTTAACGAAACAACGACATCAGATGATTTTGCAACGGTTGTCGGAACAAAAGATCGTCAAGCTGAAAGAGTTGGTCGAATGGATGGGGGCGTCAGAGTCGACGATCCGCCGTGATTTGACGGACCTTGAGGCCGAAGGCTACCTTGAACGGGTCCATGGCGGGGCGACGCTCGTCGTTCGCGCTGAAGATGAGCCGACGTTCGAGGAAAAACGGGATCGGCACGTCGATGAGAAAGTCGCGATCGCACGGAAGGCCGCGACGTTCATCGAAGACGGGATGTCCGTCTATCTCGATGCCGGGACGACGACACAAGCGATGGTCCCGTTCTTGACCGGAAAGAAAGTCATCGTCGTCACGAACAGCCTCCCGATTGCCAACGACTTGTTCGATCTCGATATTAAGACGTTCGTGGTCGGCGGCGAGTTGAAACGTTCGACGCAAGCGCTCGTCGGCTACAATGCCCGCGAGAGCATGATGAACTACCGGGTCGATGTCGCTTTTCTCGGTATCAACGGGGTCGACCTAGAAGCGGGCTATACGACGCCTGACCCAGAAGAAGCCCTCGTCAAAAAAACAGCGATTGAACTGGCTCGGGACGCCTACATCTTGGCGGACGATTCAAAATTCGGGAAACGTTCGTTCAGCCGAGTGGCGCCCCTCGAGGCGGCGACACTCATCACGATGAGCGGTGCACCGTACGTCAGTTCAGTCGAAACATTAACAAAGGTGGTGAACGCCCAATGATTTACACGTTAACACTCAACCCATCAATCGATTATTACGTCACGTTACCAGAAGTCGTCTTAGGTGAGGTCAACCGCATCCAAGAGACGACGCAGCGGGCCGGAGGGAAAGGTATCAACGTCTCGTTCGTATTACGTGAGTTCGACGCCGATACGGTCGCCCTAGGATTCATCGGCGGGACGACAGGTGAATTTATTAAGAAAGCGTTGACGGACAAGGGTGTCGAGACCGATTTCATCGAAGTCGATGGCGAGACCCGAATCAACGTCAAGATCCGGGCGAAAGAAGAGACGGAATTGAACGCGAGTGGTCCTGTCATCTCGGACGCGGAACTTGAACAGTTGACGGCACAGTTCGAACACGTCCAAGCAGGCGATATCGTCGTCTTGGCCGGAAGTATCCCTGGCAATCTGCCGAGCACATTTTACCGGACGCTCGCTGAGAAAGTTCGAGCGAACGGAGCCGACTTCGTCGTCGATACAACAAAAGAGGCGATGCTCGAGGTGCTCTCGCTCGAACCACTCATGATCAAACCGAACCATCACGAACTCGGTGAACTGTTTGATGTCGATATCGAGACGTTTGACCAGGCGCTCCCTTACGCGGAACAGTTAGTCGAGCGTGGCGCCAAAAACGTCATCGTCTCGTTCGCAGGAGACGGCGCGATGCTCGTCAACGCGACAGGTGCCTATACGGCGAACACGCCGAGCGGGAAACTCGTCAACTCGGTCGGAGCGGGGGATTCACTCGTCGCCGGTTTTGTCGCTAACATTTTAGACCACGACGCAACCAAGGCGTTCCGCTATGCGGTCACGACCGGCAGCGCGTCTGCTTATACGTTTGGCCTCTGTACGAAACAAGACGTGGACCGCTTGGTCGGCGAAGTCGACGTCACCCCACTATCCCGATTGGAGGAAACAACATGAACATCACGGACCTACTCAAAAAGGACACGATCCAACTGAATCTCCGCAGTCGTTCAAAAGCAGACGTCATCGAAGAGCTCGTCGACGTGCTCGACCGGGCCGGTAAGCTAGCGGACCGGAACGGTTATCGCGACGCCATCTTGGCCCGCGAAGCGCAAAGCACGACCGGACTCGGTGAAGGGATTGCCATCCCGCACGCGAAGACGAAAGCTGTCAAAGCACCCGCGATCGCCTTTGGTCGCTCGAGCGGAGTCGACTATGAAGCGCTCGACGGCCAAGACAGCCGCCTGTTCTTCATGATCGCAGCAGGCGAACACGCCGACAACGAGCACTTGGAAACACTCTCGAAATTATCCGTCTTCCTTATGGATCCAAAATTCCAGGAACGTCTCTATGCGGCAACGTCAGAAGATGACGTCATTCGCGCGATCGAAGAGAAAGAAGCGGCCGAAGCGGCACCGGTTGCTGAAAAAACGGTCAAAAAGGATGCACCTTATATCCTTGCCGTCACGGCTTGCCCGACCGGCATCGCGCACACGTATATGGCAGCAGACAGCTTGAAACAAAAAGCAGAAGCGATGGGTGTCGACATCAAAGTCGAGACGAACGGTTCGACTGGCGTCAAAAACGAATTGACGGCAGCTGATATCGCCAAAGCGACAGCTATCATCGTCGCGGCCGATAAAGCCGTCGACATGGAGCGGTTCGCCGGGAAACACGTGATCGAAGTACCGGTCGCGCAAGGCATCCGCAAACCGGAAGAGTTGATCAACCGGGCTGTGAAACAAGATGCACCGGTTTACCGTTCGACAGGGACGTCAGGCGCTCCTAAAGAACAGCGCACCGGCATTTACAAACACTTGATGAGCGGGGTATCAGCCATGCTGCCACTCGTCGTCGCCGGTGGTCTATTGATTGCCCTCAGCTTCTTCTGGGGCATCAACTCGGCAAATCCAGATGACCCGTCGTACAATGAATTTGCGGCTCAGCTCATGACAATCGGTGGCGCGGCGTTCGGATTCCTCGTCCCAATCCTTGCCGGTTTCATCGCGATGTCGATCGCCGATCGTCCGGGTCTCGCACCTGGTCTCGTCGCCGGTGTGCTCGCGAGCGAAGGGAATGCCGGATTCCTCGGTGGACTCATCGCCGGTTTCTTAGCTGGTTACGTCGTCCTGTTCTTGAAAAAAGCACTCGCGAAATTGCCAGCGACGCTTGAAGGAATTAAACCAGTCCTCCTGTATCCGTTGCTCGGCTCGTTCATCTCAGGGATGATCATGCTACTTGTCGTCAACGAACCGATTGCAGCGTTCATGACATGGTTGATGGATACGCTCAACAGCATGAGTGGTGCTAACGCCATCTTGCTCGGTGTCATCGTCGGTGGGATGATGGCCGTCGATATGGGTGGCCCGATCAACAAGACAGCATACGTGTTCGGTACGGCGGCACTCACAGCCGGTAACCAAGAAGTCATGGCGGCCGTCATGGCAGGTGGGATGGTGCCACCGCTTCTCGTCGCGCTCGCGTCAACCGTGTTCGCTCGTCAGAAGTTCTCGAAACAAGAACGTGAAGCTGGTAAGACGGCGTACATCATGGGCGCCTCGTTCATCACAGAAGCGGCCATCCCGTTCGCTGCGGCCGACCCGATCCGGGTATTGCCGTCAGCGATTCTCGGGTCAGCACTCGCCGGTGGATTATCTGCCTTCTTCGCGATTCAATTGCCGGCGCCACACGGTGGGATCTTCGTCTTCCCGTTACTTGAAGGAGCTGGAAACGTCGCGATGAGCATGGGTCTCTACGCACTTGCGATTCTCGCAGGGGCACTCGTCGGGGCACTCCTTCTCTCGTTCTTGAAAAAACCGCTTACGACAGCGACTGCAGAGCCAACGCGTGACGTCGCTTAACAAACTCGACCGTAGGGATTCCTACGGTCGTTTTTTGTCAAATGATTGTCAGTCGTTTCTGGAAGAAGTGTGATTTCGATTCGGTGATTTGTGGTAAACTACTTGTAAAACTTAGGGTAGGAGGGGGTACGGATGCAAATACGGAAAGCTGAGCCGAAAGACGCTTACGGGATCGCGCGCGTCAGGGTCAACGGTTGGCGAACGACTTATCGGGGAATCGTTCCGACCGAGTTTTTATTAAAGCTTTCTTCTGGGTCGATCGAGTGGTCGGAAAAAGTCCGGAGTGCCCTTTCCAACCGCGAAATCAGCGGATTCGTCGCCATAGTCGATGAGGAGATCGTTGGTTTCGTATTGTATGGGGACGAGCGGACGGGGGACTATCCGGACCATCCGAACGAGATTTATGCGATTTACATTTTAGAAAACCATCAACGGAACGGGATCGGCTCGCTCTTACTCGAGCAAGCGGTCCAAACGATGTCTAGCCGTGGCGTTATCATCTGGGCGCTCGAGCTGAACCCGCACCGGGCGTTTTATGAACAGCGCCAAGGGCGAGTCGTCGATGCGAAAGAGCGCTTGTTCGGCGAACTCGCGTTGCGCGAAGTCGCCTATGGCTGGACGGAAGCGACCCATGATGCGATTGTCGGAGCTTGAGACGCGGCCTATCTGGCCGCGTCTATTTCATTAATAAGGGGGCAGATTATGATTCAAGTAGTAACGAGTACAGTGACAGGAATTGGCAGAATCGAAATCCCGTATTCGCTGATGCAACATGAGACGACTTCTTCTCAGCTGGCCATTTTATTGCCCGGTTTTCGCTATTCGACCGATGCCCCGGTGTTTCATTTTTCGACGAGCCTTTTACTTGAACGCCACGTTGATGTGTTGGAGATCAACTATGAATATTATCGCGAGCAATACGATGAAATCGAAGACATCGGCGAGATTGTTAGACAGGATGTGGCCACAATTGTCGACCACGTGTTGTCGCAGCATACATATGAGCAATTTTATTTAATCGGCAAGTCGCTCGGAACGATCGCAATGGTCACGGAATTGAAAAGATCGATTTTCCAGGATGCGTTTGCTATCTGGCTAACGCCACTCATTCAACGAGATGATGTCAGGGAGACTATCGTTTCGTCTGAGACACCTCGCCTCGTCGTCATCGGGGACCGTGACCACTGTTATACGGAGAGCCGTTACAAAGAAATTTCAGACGTTCCTTTGCTGACGTCGGTTCTGCTTCCTGATGTGAACCACAGCCTAGAACGTGAGCACGATACGTTGGGCTCGCTTGCCGTCCTCACACAAGTGATCGATGCAATCAATCAGTTCCTACTAGACAATGTAACGGATGGCGATTAAGCCGCGGTTAACCCATTGATAGGACCGTCTGTTCGTTTGATGCGAGCAGACGGTTTTCTGTATATAATGAAAAGGTTCTCAATTGACAAGAATAGAAAAACGGTGACGATTTTTTGCTAAGGTCATCAAAAAGCCCCGAATTCTAGCCGATACATAGGTTAACGTAGCGAGAGTTATTCTCGGGAATAGGGGTTATTTATGAAACGGACGAAACAACGAACCATCAGCATTAAACAAAAGTTGATCACGATGTCATTGCTCTTATTATTGATTCCATCGTTATTGATCGGCTTTGTCGCTTACTATCAGGCGAAACAAAAAATTACGGATCAAATCATGCAGTCGGCGCACGCGGGTGTGGAGCGGATGAATGACGAGATCACGAATCTGATTGAACCGATTGAGCGCGACGTCGCCTTTTTTGCGGGGCGGATTGACGAGTCGCTCTACGAAGAAGGAGAAGACAACCTTGGGTTAGAGGAGAAGTTCGTCGAATATTTGGCGACCCATCCGAAAGTGACGAACATCTATTACGCGTCGACGGAAGGCGTGATGACGATTTACCCTGTCCAGTCGTTGCCTGACGGCTATGATCCCCGGACACGTCCGTGGTACGAAGCGGCAGATGGTGCCGGAGGGAACGTCGTCATCACCGACCCTTACGTCGATGCGTCATCAGGTAAAATGATGGTCACGCTATCGCAGACAACGGATGACGGTCGTGGCGTCATCGCAGTCGACGTTGACGTCGATGACATCGCGAGTGTTGCGGCTGGCATTCAAATCGGGAAAGAAGGCTATGTCACAATCCTTGATGCGAACCAGCAGTTCGTGACCCATCCGACGTTAGCCGCAGGCGAGAAGGCATCAGGCGATTGGGTCGAATCGCTTTACGACGGCAAAGACGGCAGCTTTTCATATGTGTTCGAAAATGAAGACAAACAAATGGACTTCATGACGAACGACTTGACGGGCTGGAAAGTGGCCGGGACGTTGTATGATAAAGAAATTACAGATGAGACGGTCGGTATCCTGTGGACGACATTAAGTGTCATCGCCGGGATGAGTTTGCTTGCTGCCGTCATCTTATACTTCATCTTACGCTCGATCATTCGACCGTTGAACCGGTTGACGACGGGCGCGGAACGGATTCAAGCAGGAGATTTGACGGAAGAGATCGTCGTCGATTCGAACGATGAGATCGGACGTGTCGCTGAAAGTTTCAACGGCATGACGGCGTCACTCCGCTCGATCATCATCAATCTCGATCAATCGATCGGGCAAGTCGCCGCATCGTCGCAAGAACTCATGGCCAACTCGGCGCAGAATGCGGCATCTTCTGAGCAGATTGCCGGCGCGGTCCAGCAGATGGCGGCCGGGGCCGACGATTCGAAACGTCAGCTCGACGACAACGCCGTCTCGCTCCAAGCAATCACGGCAGGCATCATGCGCATCGCTGAAAGCTCGACGGACGTATCGGAACTGTCTCGCGAGACGGCGATCGAAGCGGAAGACGGGACTGCTGCCGTCACTCATAACGTGACGCAAATGAAAGCAATCGACACATCGGTCGAGACGTTCGGTGCAGTCATCGAGTCGCTCGCCAAGCGTTCGAACGAGATCGGAAACATTGTCGATGTGATCAACGGGATCGCGACGCAGACGAACTTGCTCGCTTTGAACGCGGCGATCGAAGCTGCCCGCGCCGGTGAGAACGGTAAAGGGTTTGCCGTCGTCGCGAGTGAGGTCCGTAAGTTAGCCGAACAGTCACAGGACTCGACGAAGCAAATTTCGCAGTTGATTGAGAACATCAAGCAAGAGACGGAGCGGTCTGTCACGTTGATGAAAGAAGTGTCGGCCCATACGAAAGCGGGTCTTGAGACGACCGAGAACACGGCGGAGCGCTTCAAGAAGATCATGTTACGGACGCAGGAGATGACGCCACGGATCGAGGACGTGACGGCCACTGTCGAAGAAATCGCGGCGAACGTCGAAGAAGTTTCAGCATCAGCGACGCAAATCGCTCACATCGCTGAGGAGAACTCGAACGCCTCGAGACAAGTCGCGGCGACGACAGAAGACCAGCTCGGTTCGATGGAGGAAGTGTCGCAATCCGCGAAAGCACTCGCCGATATGGCGGAGGAGTTGCAAGAACTCGTATCACGATTCAATGTATAAACGAAAGGCAGAGCGGATCCGCTCTGCCTTTTTGGTACACTTCGATTCTTCTTAGAGTTCATATCATCGTTTGCTCGACACTTGGTTGCGGCCTGAGTTTTTTGCCACGTACAGCGCCTCGTCCGCGTCTTGAAGTGCTTGTTCGACGGTCTTTCCGCCATCAAGCGAACTGACGCCGAACGAACATGTGACGTGCGGGACCGGACCGAACGGTTCGTCGTTGATCTTTTGACGTAACTTGTCGGCCAACTGGATGCCATCAGTAAGTGTCGACTGCGGGGCGACGATTAAAAACTCTTCGCCGCCCCAGCGACCGATCGAATCGGTCTTCCTTATATTGCGGCGGAGCAATTGAGCGATCGAACGTAACACGAGATCGCCGGTCGGGTGACCGAACGTGTCGTTGACGAGCTTGAAGTAGTCGATATCGAGCATGATGACGGCGGCAGGTGCTTTCGTGTCGGCCGTATCTTGGACAGCCGAGGTCAGGACGTCGCCGACTTTTTTACGGTTGAATAACTCGGTCAACGGGTCGAGTGACGACAGATGCTCCATCCGTTCTTCATAACGTCGCTGTTCGGTCGTGTCTTCGATGACGCCGACCCCGCCGTCGATTCGGCCGTCAGCCTGAAAGCTTGGCGACATCGTCGTCCGGACGAAACGGGGCTGTCGATTCGGAGGGGTATACCAACCGGCTAAACGGACGGTCTCGCCTGCCAGTACACGGGCGACGGCACCGTATAAGTCAAACGTTGAGGTCGTGCACCGTTCAAACATCGAGCTTGTCGTCGGGACGACCCCGAGTAAGTCGACGAACGAATCGTTGTAACTGATGATGCGTCCGAACGTATCGAATGCAAAGAGACCGATCGGTAACTGGTCCCACGAGGAAGGATCGGGTTTCATGGTGTGGGTGTCTTGGTGAATTCGTTCTTGATCAGCCATAGAATGACATATGCGCGAACGCATACTTCCTCCTTTCTTTAACGAAACGAGAGTTTAGGACGTTCGTACTGATACTTTATACCCTTATTTGGAAGAATATTAGCTAAAACATGATAAAAATAAGCTGAAATCTAGAAATTGTCGGCTGATGGACATAAAAAAGAGACCGCTTGCGCGATCTCACAACGGTCATAAGATTGGGCTGAGCAACCGTGACACACCTTCGCGCATCCGGACGCTCCACTTCCGGACCGCATAGTCGTCGACCGTATAGCGCCGACTGACGGCGACGTCCGACTCGAACAACGAGGCGAGCTCAAGCGCGACCCGCTCATCGTAGATGATGGCGTTCACTTCGAAGTTCAAGCGGAAGCTGCGGGCGTCCAAATTCGTCGTGCCGACGGTCGAAATTTCGTCATCGACGACGAGCGTCTTCGCGTGCAGGAAGCCTTCATCGTACATGTAGACGTTCGCCCCGTAATCGAGCAGCTCACCGAGGAACGACAGTGACGCCCACATGACGAACGGATGGTCCGGTTTTCCGGGAATCATGATGTCCATCTCGACACCGGACAACAGTGCCATCTTGCAGGCGTCCATGAAGCTCGTATCCGGGATGAAGTAAGGCGTTTGGATGATGACCCGCTGCTTGGCCGACGCGATCATTTTGATCATCATATTTTTCAAGTGCTCGGTGTCCGAGTTCGGTCCGCTCGTCACGATTTGCATCGGTGACTGCTCTTTAATATCGTGGCGCGCGAAGCAGAACGAGTTTTCAGGGTCGTGATGCTTGCTCCCCGAAAAGTTCCAGTCCAAGATGAACCGGTGCTGCAGGTGATAGACGACGTCCCCCTCGACCCGGAGGTGGGTATCGCGCCAGTAGCCGAATTTTTCGACGAGGCCGAGGTATTCGGTACCGACGTTGAAGCCGCCGACGTAGCCGATTTTCCCATCGATGATGACGACTTTTCGGTGGTTCCGGTTGTTCAACTTGAAGTTGATCAAGCCGAACGTCGGCGGGAAGAAGACACGGACTTCACCGTTATGCGCGATCAACTCCTTGAAGTCTGAATCGCGGAGGCTGCGCGATCCGACCGCGTCATACAACAGCCGGACTTTGACGCCCGCTTTGGCGCGCTCGATCAGTTCGTGGATCAGTGCCTTCCCGAGGGCATCACGCTGGATGATGTAATACTGGATGTTGATCTCGGTCTCTGCGCTACGGATATCGTCCATCAGCGCCTTGAACTTCTGTTCCCCGTCATGCATGATGGTCGACTTGTTGTGGACGCTGATGAGTGACTTCGATGAGCGCAAGTTCATCTCGAGCAACTGCTCGTACTTCTCAAATAGCGGTTGGGCGAGCGCGGTCTCTTTACGGTGAATCTGCTCGATTTGACTCTCGACTTGCAACGAATGAAACGATCGCTCCTCAACACTCAAGTTAAAGAAATTATCTTTTTTCAGCTGTCTACCGAGGAACAAGTAGATGATAAATCCGAAAATCGGTAGGAAAAACAAGACGAGCAGCCAGGCCCAGGTGGCACCGACATCGCGGCGTTCCGCGAAGATAACGGCTAAAGCGAACAATAAATTTAACCCGAGGACGATATACAGCCCCCAACTGATCATGACCGACCACTCCATGCGACCCACTCCTAAACGACAAATTGTGCAACTAGCTTTATAATACCTCAATCGAGGGAATAGTATTCTAGTGAAAAAATAAGGGGGAGACTGAGATGAACTTGAAAGTGGATTGGCAACAAGGGATGGCGTTTCAAACGACGACACCTTCCGGACATAGCGTGACGCTCGATGCGGCGGCGGATGTCGGGGGATTGGATACGGGGCCACGGCCGACCGAGATGTTGCTGCACGCCACGGCGGCCTGTACGGGCATCGATATCGTTTCGATTTTGCACAAGATGCGCCTGCCGCTCGAACGGTTCGGGATGGAAGTCGACGCAGTGCGGGCGACCGAGCACCCGATGCGGTTCACAGCAATCCACATCCTGTATGTGCTCGAAGGGGAGATGCCGGAGGAACGGGTCCGCCGTGCCATCGAACTGTCCGTCGACCGCTATTGCTCGGTATCGCATAGCTTGAACGCGACTTTGACGTATAGTTATCAATTGAACGGGGGCGACGTCATCCCGTTCCCATGACATCGCTCAGGCAAGATGGTTGAAATCGGTCAAACGTCTCCGTTATATTGGTATTTCAAATACTGCATAAATAAAGGAGGACGTTATGATTCGACTCGCGACGAAACGCGATGCTAAGCACATCGCGCACCTAATCGAACAACGAGCCGTAGCGCTTAATGAAACAGGAAGTGACCAGTGGACGGAATATTTGGAGCTAGATTTGTTAGAACGCGTGCGAACCGACATTGCGACGGGAAGTGTGTACGTGTATGAACAACATGGCTATGTATTGGCCTCGATCGCCTTGCTTCCTCCGGATGAATGGGATCACAATTTATGGGAAGATGGCGAGCGCGGTCAATACATACATCGCATCGTCGTCAGTGAACAATTGAAAGGCCGTGGCGTCGGTCAACAGCTGATGCAACATGTACTCCGCGAAGCCGATGGTAACGAGCCGATCCGTCTCGACTGTGTCGCCGACAACGAGTTTTTGAACGAGTATTATCCACGTTTTGGTTTCGTTTACGTCGATTCACGTAACGGATACAACACGTTTGAATATGGATTGGATGAAAGTGTCAGTGCGTGAGGGGTCAATATACCCCTTTTTTTGTTACAATCAATCGTGAAGAAACAAAGGAGGAATACATATGATCAACACAGTAGTGGTCGGTTTCGGCTTTTCAGCGACGACGTTCCACCTACCATTTTTGACGACGCTCGAGGAATTCAACATTACTGGGGTCGTCTCCTCTAGACCGGATGACGTCCGTGCCGTGCTCCCTGACGTGGACGTATACGTGACGCTCGAAGAAGCGATCGCGACCGATGCGACGCTGTTCGTGATCACGACACCGTCGAACTTACATAAAGACATGGTAACGACGTGTCTCGACGCAAACAAAGACGTCCTCGTCGAGAAGCCGGCGTTCCTAACGTCTGAGGAAGGGGAATCCCTCATCGCCCTCGAGAAGACGCGTGACGGGATCGTCAACGTGTTCCACAACCGACGCATGGACGGAGATTTCTTGACGGTGGCGTCACTGCTCGAATCAAACCGAATCGGAGACTGGAAAGTGTATGAATCACGCTTTGACCGGTTCCGTCCGCTTGTCCGGGACAGATGGCGTGAGAACGCAGGTCCTGGGTCTGGTATTTTGTTCGACCTCGGCAGTCATTTGATCGATCAGGCGCTCGTGTTGTTCGGCGAACCGGACCACGTCTCAGCAGACGTCATGGTCCAACGAGACGGCGGACAGTCCGATGACGGCTTCAACGTGACGCTGCACTACGGTGAAAAGCGCGTCTACTTACGTTCGAACCCGTTCGTCGCCGTTGAAGCGCCTCGCTTTGAAGTCCACGGTACGGCAGGCAGCTTTATGAAATACGGTCTCGACCCGCAAGAGGCCGCGCTCCGAGACGGCACGATCGAAGCGGGTGTCCGTGAGACGGGGACACTCGTTGTAAATGAGCCGCAAACGATTGAAATCGAGCCGGGGCGTTATTTGGCATTTTATCGCCAGCTCGCTGACAGTTATTCGACGCGACGGCCGGTCGTTTCCCTCGAGGACGCTTTGTTGACGACGCGTGTGATCGAACTTGCACGGCAATCGTCTCAAACGCAAACAACGTTATCGTTTGAATAACGAAAAAGCAGGAAGTCCGCGAATTGGACTTCCTGCTTTTTCATGCGGCTTCCTCTTCAGGATTTGCCATCTTTTCCGTATGTCGAACGATCGGGAAATTGCTGAACAGTTTGCTGCCGACGAGACCGGCGATGATGCCGACGGCGAACACGATGATTGCCGTCACCGTCACCGTCTGCCAGTCATTAAAGCCATACATGACGAGCAGTCCCGGGATACCGGCGGCAGACCCAGGTGCGTTGTTCACCATTCCGGTCATCGCGACGATGAGTCCGGCGATGGCACCACCGACAAAGTTGACGCTATAGATTGGGATCGGATTCGCCGAGATGAGGTCGGCTTGTGTGAGCGGTTCGATCGCGACCGAAAGTTGGTCTTTCTTCGAGCCGATGTTCAATCGCTTAAAGAGTAAATAGTTCATCGAAATCGACGCCGTCAGGGCAAGGGCCGCGATTGCCATCGGGACACCGGTCAGACCGAGCATCGCCGTGAGCGCCATCGAACTGAGCGGTGATGTCGAGACGACCGTGACGATTCCGCCAAGGACGAGTCCCATCACAATCGGATTTTGCGTCGCTGCGAGCTCGATGACCGCCCCGATTTGAGCGAGCGTGTTCGAGACGAGCGGATCGACACCGATGGCGACGAGACGGGCGAGCGGTGCCATGATGATGACGTAAAAGATCATGTCGACACCGGCCGGAAGGTGCCGGTCGAGCTTGCCGCCGAGTAAGGCGAGGACGTACCCTGCGAAAAAGCCGGGGAGAATCCCGAAGCCTGACACGGACAAACCGAGCATCAACGAGTAGACCGGGTTGATGCCGAGCGCAATCGCGACAAGTGCCGCTGCCGCAGGTCCCGACAGCGCACCGGCAGCTTGGCCGACTTCTTCATATAAAGGGAGCGGCAGTAACCCACCGATCGCGTAGGCGTTGAACGCTTCGACGAGGAAGCTCGCGATTGCGGCGCCGGCGAGTGCTCCCATCGCTTTCATCCCGAACGGTGCTTTGTAACTGAATAACGTGAACAAGGCGAGAATCAACAGCAACAGGGCGATCCCTTGAATAATGACCATACGTGTACCTCTTTCTCTCTGTTTTATTTTCTCTATAGTTAACCATTCAGACCGTTATGTAAAGCCATTTCATCCATCTGACACGACTTTTTTGGATGGTAGCGTTTCCAAATGAAAAACGAGGCAAATGTGAACGGTTTTTTTGAAAATGTTGTGAAAATGTGTCGTCTGATGTGTCAGGAAGCCATGGAGTGGGAACATAAAAGAGATAGATTTTCATATAGGATCGACCAAGGAGGAGTAGAGATGCAGATGGAGAACAAAAATTGGCACGCACTCGAACCGGAAGAGGTGAGGAGTAGTCTTGAGACAGACGTAGACAACGGGCTGTCGAAGCAAGAAGTGTCGAGTCGGCAAGAACAGTTCGGGAAGAACGTTCTGCCGGAAAAGGAAAAGACACCTGAAATCATAAAATTTTTGAGACAGTTCAATGACATTCTTGTGTACGTCCTGATCGGTGCGGCCGTCGTCACTGGCTTTTTAGGTGAGTATATCGATACGATCGTCATCGCGCTCGTCGTCACGATCATTGCCGTCGTCGGCTATTTGCAAGAAAACAAGGCTGAACAGGCGCTTGAAGGGATTAAAAAACTGCTCGAGACGAAAGCAAGCGTTATCCGAGACGGCAAACAGATTCAAATCGAATCGAGCGAACTCGTCGTCGGAGACCTTTTGGTGCTCGCCGCCGGTGACAAAGTGCCGGCCGATGCGCGAGTCATTCTAGCCGAGAAGTTCAAAGTCGAAGAATCGGCTTTGACAGGTGAAGCGACGACGGTCGAGAAGAAAATTCAAGTCGTGGCGGAAGATGCTGTCCTCGGTGACCGGAAAAACATGATTTATTCAGGAACGAGTATAGCGACGGGCAGCGCGAAAGCGATCGTCACGTCGATCGGTGAAGGGACGGAGCTCGGTCAAATCAACGCATCGATCGCTGAAGTCGAGACGGTGAAGACACCGCTCATCCGTCAGACGACGAAATTCGGTCAAACGGTCTCGATTGCGATCCTTGTGATCTCGGTCATCATTTACGCGTTCGGCTACTTTGTACGTGATTTCGATCCGATCGAACTGATGCTGACGACGATCGGGTTAGCGGTCGCAGCAATCCCGGAAGGTCTCCCTGCCGTCATCTCGATCATTCTCGCACTTGGTGTTCGTAACATGGCCGAGAAGAAAGCAATCGTCCGTAGTCTACCGTCCGTCGAGACGTTAGGTGCGGTCTCTGTCATCTGTACCGATAAGACGGGTACGCTGACGAAAAACGAGATGACCGTCAAGCAAGTCGTCACGGCGAAACACGATATCGAAGTGTCAGGCGGCGGATACGCTCCAGATGGTGACCTCGAACAAAACGGTCAACCGTTCGACCTCGATGACGACGAGTCGATGATCGATCTGCTCACGGTCGGGAAGACGTGTAATGATGCCCAATTGTATGAAGAAAACGGCGAATGGGTCATCAATGGCGACCCGACAGAAGCTTGCTTGCTCACGCTCGCCGAAAAAGCGGAGCGACCGATCGAACGGCTGAAAGTCATCTCGAAAATCCCGTTCGATTCGGAGTATAAGTACATGGCGACGCTCGTTGACTATAAAGATGAGCGGATGATCTTCATCAAAGGGGCGCCAGACCGCCTGTTCGATATGGCTGAAGATACGGAATTTGACCGCACCTATTGGGATGAGAAACGTAAAGAGATCGCCGACCGCGGACAACGTGTCCTCGGTGGCGGATTCAAACGGGTGGATCGCTCGAAAGAGACGGTCGACCATGAGGACGTCCAATCCGGTATCACGTTCCTCGGTTTGTATGGAATCGTCGACCCACCACGTCCAGAGGCGATTGAAGCCGTCGCGGCTTGCCGTGACGCCGGTATCCGCATCAAGATGATCACGGGTGACCATAAAGACACAGCCGTCGCCATCGCCCGTGAACTCGGCATGGAAGTCGAAGGCGCACTTGAAGGGAAAGAATTGACGAACATGTCGGACGAGGAGATCAAAGAAGCGTCGGTTCATAACGATGTGTTCGCCCGGACGAGCCCAAATGATAAGCTGCGTCTCGTCAAAGGATTGCAGCAAAACGGGCTCATCACATCGATGACCGGTGACGGTGTCAACGATGCCCCGGCCTTGAAACGGGCCGATATCGGTGTCGCGATGGGTATCAAAGGGACCGAAGTCGCAAAAGAGGCGTCGCAGATGGTCCTCGTCGACGACAACTTCAAAACGATTTACAACGCGGTGCGTGAAGGCCGCCGTGTATACGACAACTTGAAGAAGACGATCTTGTTCTTGCTCCCGACGAACGGTGGACAAGCGCTCCTCGTCGCGATGAGCATCTTGCTCGGTGCCGCGGCACCGCTCAGCCCGGTCCAAATCCTTTGGGTCAACATGGTCGTTGCCATCACACTGTCGCTCGCGATCGCCTTCGAACCGCTCGAAGAGAGCACGATGAAACGTCCGCCGCGTCCGGCGAACGTCCCGCTGTTGAGTCGCTATTACGTGTTCCGGATCATCTTCGTCTCGATCTTGATCGGGGGAGGTAGCTTGATCATCAACTACATGTTAGCCGACTTTGATTTCTCAATCGCGAAGCTGCAGACGATCACACTCAATACGATCGTCATGGCCCAGTTGTTCCACTTGTATAACTGTCGGACCGAACTCGCTCCGGCGTTTAACCGCCACTTTTTCGATAACAAGATTGCGTTTATCGTATCGGCACTATTGATTGCACTTCAACTGTTCATCACGTACGTGCCGTTTATGCACACGTTGTTCGGGACAGCGGCACTTGATTTGAATGATTGGATCTATCCGGTCGTCTTCGGTGCCATCGTCTTCGTCATCGTCGAGATTGAAAAAGCGATCTCACGTCGTGTCATCGGCAATAAAGACATACACTGATGTTTCGACTCTTGATCAATGTGGAATTAGTCCACTATGACAGAGGAGGGATGCTCAATGAAACGTGACGAATCGCAACCAGGGGTTCACCCGGACCCGATGCCAGACGATGAGTCTGATCCGGCGAAAAAACCGGCTCCGACGCAACATCCAGATCCGGATCCGGAAGAAGATAACGAGGAGTCATAACGCACGTCGATGACTCGAACGATAAAAAGGCGACTTTCCCGATTAAATGGGAAAGTCGCCTTTGCTGTGGATCACTTTTTCGGTGCGACCACACGATACTCGTTCATTTTATCAAACTCTTTTTCATTGAAGTATTCGACGACGACGAAGTCACCGACCGGGCATTCCCACCGGTCTTTCGCGACTTGGCACTCTTTGAGCGTCACTTTCTCGTCGAACATGTCGAGCTCTAACGTATCTTTGAGGAATTGTTCAGCCTGTTTGTCGGCGATTTTGAAATACTCGCTTAGGATGACGTCTTCTCCCTTGTCGTTCGTGTGTGTCATTACTTTAAAAAATCTCATTGGATTTGACCCTTCTTTCTCTAGATAAACTCTCGCTCTAGTATAAAGGAAAGAGTGGGTTTTGGGAAACCCACTCTCAAGTACAGCATCAAACCACTTTCGGCCGTCGCGGCGGCGCCTCGTTGAACGGTTGCTTATGACGAATGATGAGCCAAAACAATAGACCGAATAGCGGGATGTACGGGAGCGGCCACAAGCTCATCTTATAGCGCTTCGCATCCCGGGTCATCAATGTCATTTGGACGAAGGCGAGCAAGAAGAAATCGACCGTCATCGTGCGGACGAATTGATTCTGTTCGACGTATGACCAATACTGTGCGACGTTCCCAGTCATCACGGCAGCGATGAATAAACCGATCGTGACGAGGAGCAACACGACCCCGAGCAGTCTCGTCGGCAACGGCTTGATTGGCGTCGGGTAGGGCGACTGCCGTGCGAACGCGAGATACGGAGCGATGATGAATCCTCCGACGACAAAACCGGTTGCTGCCGGTAGGAGTGGATTCGGCCGCAGTTGGTTCACTTCCGACCAAAGCAGCGGGAACAGCGCGAGCGGGTAGACGCCTAGCACGCTAAAGAGGGACAAAGAATATCCTTCATAGGCATCGGTATTGTACGTCAGGAAGTCGAGCAAGAACCGGCTCGAGAACGGGGTGTTAGGACCGAGTAGCGCGATGGCGATCGCGGCGGCCCAAGGAATCAATAAAAATTTTCTAGTCATGGCTACACCTCTAATCTGTCTCTGTTGTCATTAGTATACCCTGTTATCGGACGAACAAAAAATGAGAAGTGTCTGACGACACGTTCTCATTGGTTCTCTCTTGCATAAGCTTTGATCATCGTCACGAGCTGTTGGGCTTCTTCTGAATTCGCTTCAAGACGGATCCCGTAATCGTACATGCTTCCCATTTGACTACGGTGACGGACGTGACCAGTCAATTCGATTGATTGGATTAAAGGAACGAGGTCGAGCACGACCTGAACTTTCAGCCCTTCCGACAGTGGGAACAAGTAGTCGCAGCGCAACTTCAAGCCGTGGGCACTAATGTTGAGCAGCATGCCTTCACCGTCATGCAACTCCTTATCTTCCCATACGAGGCGGTAGGGGATGAAACGGGGGTTCGGTAAAATGTAGCGGAACGTTTCTTGTCGGCGATAACGCATCGGTTCACCTCATTTCTCTTCTAGATTATCGGTTCGGTTCCACCATTTTTGAAGCGTTGGACCGCCAAATTTTCGGGAAGCACGGTTTACAGAATCGTAAGCGCTTTCTATAATGAGGATAAAGGTTTGGTTTAAGGAGGGGATCGCGTGAACGTGTCTGATTTACTCCGACGTTACTCGATTGACGAACCAATCATCTATGTGAAGAACCTGCACGGGCAGTGGGTCAAGCTCGAACATCTGCCGCCCTACACCATACTTGAGGTCGAGACGACGGACGAGACCATCGAAGCGCTCGCTATCGACGCTTACATGGCGCTCACTGTTTGTCGGGAGACGTCGTCACTCGAAGATGCGCGGCCTTACGCGGTGCGTCTGCAAATTCGAGAAAAAACCGCAACCCGTTGAGGTTGCGGTTTTTTATTTAGGCTGCTTTTTCCGTCTCGTCGTCTTGTGGTTCGGTCCGTTTCGCATAATACATGAACGGCGTGGCCATCCAAGCGATGATGAACTTCGCGACATACGTCGTGACGAAGATGTTCCACCAGATATCCCATTCCATTCCCCAAAAGGCGATCGTACAGAACGTGAGCGTATCGATCAACTGTGAGACGACCGTCGATCCAGTCGTCCGGAGCCACAGTTTCTTCTCACCCGTTTTCGCCCGAATCTTCGAATAGATGAAGACGTCGAACAGTTGCGAGACGAGGTACGCCGCGAGACTGCCGAGCGTGATGAGCGGGAGCATCGAGAACAACGCCTTGAAGCTCTCATGCATGTAGAGCGCTTCTTCGAACGGTTCGTAAAGCAAGGCGAACTGCATGAGTACCGTCGAGACGATCAAGATGAAGAAGCCGAGCCAGACGCCTTTGCGGGCGGCGTGACGGCCATGTTTCTCGTTCAAGATGTCTGTCGCTAAATAAAGGGAACCGTAGACGATGTTCCCGAGTGTGAAGATGAAACCACCAATCACAATCTGCTGCGTCACTTGGATGTTGGCGACGACCGAGGCCATCGCGATCCAGGCGTACAGTCCGACCCGTCCGAACAGTTTATAGCTGAGGACGAGCAGACCGAGCGTGAGCAGGGCAGAAGGGATCCATAACCATTCATTCAGCATCTGTCATGCTCCTTCCAAAAAAATCATTCAATTCAACTTTTCAAGTTTATAGAGGAACCGTAAACGTGTCAAGACAGTATCCATGACTGTAAGAAAAAAGTCCTCATCCGAGTTTGGATGAGAGCAGCCTATGTAGTTGATATAATGTCACACACCACTTAGATAAATAGCGATGCCTTTTATGGTCGATGACATGCTATTCAATTGGGTCCGGGCTTCTTCCCAAAATGACCAATCGTCAGCTTCTAAAAACTGCGTCAACGCCTCACTCACGGATGTGAATTCGTTCAATACGTTGGTCAGTCCTTCACGGTCGATTCCTGATACGTCAGATGACACAAGGTGGTCAAGCGCCGGAAGAATTTCATCAATATCGGCACGGATTGATTCAAGCTCTTCCCGGTTACTGTCGATTTGAGTAGAGATTTCTTCGAGCGGACGGTCTTCACAAGACGTCCCACAGGCGAAGGTGGATTGCTCGGATTGACGCAGCGCACCGAGCGTATCACTGCTCAATGACTGGAGATAGCCTAAAAATATCGAGACTTCTTTTTCGGTCGGGACAGGTTCGGAGAAGGGTTGCGTCTCAGATACATCGATCACGATATTTTCATTCTTTGGTGGTGAGTCAATCGGACGATCCGTTGTCTCTTGGGTACAAGAGGCCAACAAGGCGACGGCAGCTAGTAGTGTGATGAAACGTTTCATATCTAGTCTCCTTTAGGTATGTATCTGCTCATTATACCATTTATTGGAATATCAAATCGGATTAGATACAATAAAAAGCACTTTCTCTATTTTTCGAGAAAGTGCTTTTTATCGCTCCGTAAAACGGATTCAGTTGATGCCTCCGACGAGAATCGAACTCGTGCTGCAGCATTACCATTTCTATTTTGGGAAAACATAGGGACGGAACGAAATCGAACGATACGTCAACCACGCTGATTCTAGTGAAATCGCTGTAAGAATTTGGTGAACAAAATTGTGAATCCACCTGTGCATTCGAGGTAAGTGTGCACAAAATTGTGCACGAAATCAGTAGTTTTACTTAGCGTGGGACTGTGTATACTTCGGTTGCATACATCTTTTCTATCAAAAGATTTGCTTCTTCCATCTTGTCCCAAGCTTCTTGCCATGTTGCCCAATCGTTATGGGTCATAAGGAGGGAGATATACTCACTCATCCGTTCCATGTCCTTGACGAGTATGTCGCGCTCTTCGAAGTCGATATTCGGCGAACTGCCTTCCGGGATATCTTTCAGTGAGCGGGCGAAGTCGTAAAGGGTGTGGTCTAACTCGAAAACTTCTTGATTCATTGGTTCAAGCTGAAGTCCCCAATCGCTACCTGGCACGTCAGGACATACTTTGCCGCATACCCGACTCATTGAGGAAGCGTCTCGCATGGTGGCAATGCCATTTTCGAGCGTGAGACCGATCGCTGTGAAGAAGTCGGCTTCGGCTTGTGTGCTGGCAAATGGATAAGGTATGTCGGATTCTGTAGATTTTTCTACAGGCGCCTCTTCATCAACTTTTGTCTCTGGATCTGATTTGATTGAGGATGACTGTGCAACGAGAGTAAACGTCGCGCGAGTCACGCTCAAATACTCGCCAGATTGTACTTCCACGTACTCCGTACCGTCAAATAACGAGTTCGAGAGGATGCCGCCGTCCGACGACATATCGTCCTTCACCTCGTAATAGCCGCGATAGTCCGACTCGACGGCCGCAAGCTTGTACTCGCCCGCTGGGATGTCGGCACCCACCTTATATGTTCCCGGTCCATACACGCCCTCTGGCAACGTCTCGCCACTCGTATCGGCGACGACTGGGCCTTGTTGTGAGGCGGGACTTTTCGGAACGTTCGGTTCGAAGTAGAACAGCGCGAACATCAAGATGACCGAGGCGGCGAGCGTCAGGTCGATTCTCCGCGTGGTCCGCTTATATTTGTTCTTTCTTTCAACGGTGTCCATATACTCGTTCTTGCGTTTCCTGAAGTCATGCCGGGCGATGCCGGCGATCACTCCCGCGATGAGGACGACACCCATCAGTCCATTGAATAGATTTTCCATCATCTAAACTCCTTTCGAATCATCACGTATATTGTAGCACCTATACTACATATACCCATATTTGTTAAATGAAGTATCTAATTGTAATTAGACACCAATATGTAATTTTAATGGCGGTTTCGAAATAATAATGTTGTCTATTTTCGGAAGCAGCCGAAAGTGGATCGAGAAATCGGTTATAATATCACTTGAAAGGTGGGGGGAATATGAAAAATATATCAGCAGTGATTTTATTGTGTTGCTCTTTATGGATGACAATTTATTTGTATGGAGAATATGCTATTAGTTCTGTTAAATTTAATCCTTCTTTAGTAACATTCCCAGTAGCACTTTTTATATTGTCTATCATATTCTTTTTCACTTCTAAAGAAAGCTATCAAGCTAAAGAAAACAAATTGAATGACTAGTTAAGAGTTTAGAAAAGATTAGAGAATGCATCAAATGAGCAAATAAGCGTCCTTAGGGGCGTTTTTTGTCGTCTGTCAAAGTTACATTCATGGCTACAATTCAATACGTGACATCGCATTACAAAGAGGTCACGTATAAGCAAATAATAATGTCGTTCCAGAAACAGACGGCCGATACGTTTTGGATGTTGATGGACGAACATTCTGTCAGGGATATCTGATTCATTCGACATCAATCGGAATCGTTCGACAAACGCCAAGTGTGCACAAACTGTCCACGGATAAATAAAAGGCACCTCCTGCAAGATACAGGAAGTGCCGTGAACCGCTTGGTTGAGCGGGATATTTGATGCCTCCGACGAGAATCGAACTCGTGCTGCAGCATTACCATTGCTGAGGTCTGCCACTAACCTACAGAGGCGTTACAACTAGTATGTTACACAGTCTCGATTGAAAATTCAAGCTTTTTTAGAATAATAAGACCCCCGTTCTTCTCTTGATGAGAAGGGCGAGGGTCAAACAAATCATGCTTACTTCGTCCGGACCCAAACAGCTCCAGCCGAATTGTCTTTCGCTTCGCCGACGACGTCGACGACGAGTCCGTATTGTGGAAGCTTACGGCCCGCATCCGGGATGAGCGAGTTGATGTACGTATTGGCGTCATTGAACTGTTTCACGCCAGATTGCGCCTTGTAATCGTAAATTCCGCGGCTCGGAGAATCGAGGTACCAAGCGAGCGTTTTGTCTAAACTGAACGCCGCGTCCGCGATTTGGTAACGCGTGCTGCCTGAAACCGTTTCTTTGCCGTTCAAGTTACCGACAATCGCCTCTGGATGTGAGTCAACGACTCCGAGGAAACCTTCACCCGGGTGGATACCGACCCAGTTGTCCGAGAACGAGTCATCAGCATACCAGACGACGAGACCGGTGTTGTACTTGACGCCACGGCCGTTCAAGAGACCCGTGTCAGCGCCTGCGTGGTTACGCCATTCGAGGTAGTAGTAGTGCGGTTTCGTGTCATAACCGTCCGACTTGACGAAGCCGTCGAGCGTGACCGCCTCAGCGCCTTCCGCGTCATCTGCGAGAAGCGTCTGTCCGCCTGACGTGATCGCCAAGTTGTCGAGGGCGAATCCTTCGAGGGCGAGCCCGCCGTCCGTCACGTATTCGAACACGATCTGGACGTCTTGACCGGCGAACTGTGACAAGTCGTACGATTTGTTCACCCACGCGCCGTTCGTCGACTCGGCACCGTTACCGGTGTTGTCGTCGCCGTAGACGTCAAGGACGACTTCTTTGCCGCCGCTCAGTGCTTTGACGTACAAGTAGTCGTAATCATATTCGATCTCGAACCGTGTATCGAAGGCGAGTGTGCCGTCAGCACCGAGCTTGACGCTTGGTGTCACGAGTTCAGTGTGCAAGTTATCACCTTTTGTCGAGTAGTAGTAGTACTGTCCGAACTCAGGTTCAATACCTTTCACTTTCTTGTCCGGAAGGTTCACTTTCAACAACCCTGGGTTGTTCGATTTCGTCACCGATTGATCGAGTTTCGAGACGAAACCTTGCTGGGTGATGTCTTCAAGATCGACTTCCGTGATGTTGGCCCAGTTGCCGCCCATCAATTTTTGGAAGTATTCCTTGTTTTGTGGCGAGAAGCTCGTCGGCTCCGTTCCTGCCACTTTACCAGCCCAGCTGCCGCCGCTCATGATCGACCATGATTGGACCGGCTCGCCTTGGCCTGTGTACTGCGTGTCATATTCGTCAGGAAGACCGAGGTCATGACCGAATTCGTGGGCGAATACGCCGACCGCTCCGTCTTCAGGTTGGATCGTGTAATCGTATGCGGCCATTTTACCGCCCCAATATGGGACGTCAGCCGTCGTGTTCTCCACGCCATATACGCCATCTAGTACCCAACGGTGTGACCAGACCGCGTCGTCACCGAGGACACCGCCGCCCGCTTCTTGGCCGGTACCAGCATGAATGATCATCAAGTGATCGACCAAGCCGTCCGGTTCGTTGAAGTCGCCGTCGCCGTCGAGGTCATACAAGTCATACTCATCGTATTCGGCGAGGTCCATTCCTGAAGCGACCGCCGCATTCAACGTGTCTTTGACGAGTTGACGGGGACCTGGACCAATGTTGTCATTCCCGCCGGCCGGATTGTCACCGCCGTAGTCTTTCGCCGTACCTGGTACGGTCAACCATTCAGAGACGGTACCGTCGACCGTGTAGCTGCCGCCAGACTGTTCTTCATAATACTGTTTGAACGTCTGAACTTTCTCACCGTTGAACAGTTCGAACGACTTATCACCGAACATATACTGCTCGTAGTGTTCTTTGCTGAAATTGTCGCTATACATATAACCGGGATCTTGGACAATGTTGTTATGTTTGAAGTCGCTGTACTCGACGAGGAGGACGAGCACTTTGTCTTCACGAACCGCACCGTTATAGCCCGTTGCTTTGGCCGGATCAACTTTGATTTGGCCATTCGGTTTGCCTTTTCGATAATTGCCTTGACCTTTTTTCGCTTTGTCGAGGAGACGTTTCGATTCTTTTTCGAATTGGTTATGTATCTTCTCTTTCGCTTTCGCCGCTTTGTCATTCAATTTGTCATCATGTTTGTGATCGTGGGCATCTTGCGCTGTACCTTGCTTCTTTTTAATATACGCGTCGACGGCTTTCTGTCGCTCTTTCGTTGAAAGCCCTTTTTTGATGACGCCACGCTTTTCGAGCGCTTTGGCGAGTCGATCCTCATCGATGATGTTGTGATCGAATGGGGCAGTATTTGTTGCGGTTGGTAACGGTGAAGCGGCAAGTGGAGCGGCACCGACGGCCGGGATCGCACTGACGCTCATGACCGATGTCAGCGCGACGGCGAGCGTCGTACGACGGATGGAACGTTTTTTCATTTGGACTGACCTCCTGTAAAAATAATGGGAAATTGTGTGAGCTTGATGTAAACGTTAAACTTTTGTCTGATTAATGTCAATATTCAGAAAATAATAATTATGAAAAATAAGAAAAAAGAGACTTTCGTCCCGATTAAGTCAAAATACCTAATCCGAACGAGTCTCTCAGTCGATATATCCATAATGGAACTTCGAAGTTTTGCGTGAAAGTCGCTTAAATCCATACTTTTCGAATGCCGGGCTCTCAAAATGTGCTTTTAGGACAATTCTGTTTTTCGCAACGCGTTTGGCTTCTGAAATCAGTTCATCTGACAACTGCGCTTCGTTTGCCAACGCTCGTAACGGGTTCAGATGAACTGATTCTGAAATCGTTTTTTCGAACATCGGATCGAAATAGACGACCTCAAATTCGTCATCCGCACAATTTTTCAAATAAGTGAGGGCGTCGGTCCAAACGACCTCGATGCGTCGCATCGCTTCATTCAAAGCGTTCTCTTTCTCTTCCCAGACCGACATGCCTTCTTTGACGAGTGTCGCTGTGATGAATTCGCTCTCGAGGCCGACGACGCGACCGCTCGGGCCGACGGCGTGGCTCATGACGATACTGTCGGAACCGAGTCCGAGTGTACAATCGAGCACGCGGTCTCCGAGTTGAATGTCGGCCGCATCGATCAGTGGGTCGTTGCCATCACGAAGCAGTTGCTTGACACGGAAGACCGAGCTTGATGGATGGAAGAAGAACGGCTCTTTGGCGCCGAGCGGCGTATACTCAACGCGGCGCTTATCGAAAACGAGGACGGCGGCACCGTGCCGGCTCATCAACGTCTCGATTGAATGCTTTCGCCGCGAGACGAACGGCACATCGTGTAGCAATGAGTGCTCGTTTGCTTTATGAATGATTGCTTCAGTCGGCCGTAGACAAGTTGTGACGATATACATCATTTAATCTCCTTACTTAAAAAATGAGACGCGGTGGCGTCTCATTTTTTCTTACTGAGTAGATCTGACAACTCGTCGATGAGCGCCTTGTTCGAGGCGAGTTCTTTCTTTTTCTCATCGTTCGGGTTGATCGGGCGTTTCGAGCGGGTTTGGAGCGCTTCGAGCGTCTCATCGATCGACGTTTTGAGCGTATCACGATCTTCTGGCTTAAGTGACGCTTCTTGTGGGCTCTCACCACTCGCATCAAGTTCGCGTAAGCGTACCATCAATTGTTTCGCTTCACGATTCAAATCGGATAACAATCTGTCAATTTGTTCCAAACGAAGTTTAATACCATCACGTTCTGTGAACATATCTTTCACCTCTTTTACGGTTTAACCACAAGGGTCTCTTCTTGTTTACTTTACCATAATTTTCGGAAGACGAAACTACCGGGAATATATTCCATTTATTTTGACTTCGGGAAACACTGTTTCTCTATGCCCACACGAAGAACAACTGGTATACTAACTTAGCTAAAAAGGAGGTGGGCGGATGCATTCGACAAATCATCCACCAAAAGCGCTCAAAGGAGCCATTTTATCAATCACGACTTATTTGATTTTATCTGTTCTCAAAGTCGTCTTCGGCTATATTTACAATTCGGAAGCCGTGCTCGCCGACGGTTTCAACAATACGACCGACGTCATCGCATCAATTGCCGTCTATATCGGGATTCGTGTGGCGGCAACGCCGCGGGATGCTGAACATAAGTATGGCCATGCGAAGATGGAGACGATTGCCGCGCTCGTCGCTTCGCTCATCATGGTCGCGGTCGGGTTGTTCGTGTTATTGAACAGCATCGCCAATCTGCTCGCCGGTGTCTACGTCGAGCCGAACCCGCTCGCCGCCGTCGTCGCATTCTTTAGTGCGATCGTCATGTACGGTGTCCATCGCTACAATTTGAACTTGGCGAAACAGACCAAATCACTCGCGCTGAAAGCGGCCGCGAAAGACAATTTGGCCGACGCCTTGATCTCGATCGGTGCGACGCTCGGCGTCTTGTTCGCTTACTTTAAGCTGCCGTGGATGGATACAGTGCTCGCGGTCGTCATCGCCGGACTCATCATCCGCACCGCCATCCAAATCTTTCTCGATGCGACGCATCAACTGTCTGACGGGTTCCCGCCTGATCTCGTCGAGTCTTATGAAGAGACGATTCAACATTTCGATACCGTCAAAGAAGTTCGGGAGATCAAAGGCCGGCATCTCGGTAACCACGTCATGCTCGACGTGACGATCGCCGTTGACGGTGCCTTGACCGTCGACGAGGCCCACACGCTTTGTGACGATATCGAACGGGAACTCGATAAACACCACGCCGTCGATTCAGTCCACATTCATATCGAACCGGTCTGATTTAGGTTATCTTTTGCGCTTCGTGACGCGCTTCGTATATAATGAGTTTGGAAAGACGTTGGAATAACTGTTAAGGAGGGCACGGGATGAAAATCGTGCGTCAACCTATTCGCCAGATCGATGAGATCGAATATGAACATTTTCAGAAATATGGTCAAAGCTCTTACGGCATCTCAGCCGAAGAATTAAAAGGTATTTTCGTCGAGATGGGGGCCGAGCATGTATACACGGCCGACGAACATAGTTATGGGGAGGACTTTTACTTCGACCTCGTTCAAGACGGACAAATCGTCGGTAAAGTACTGCTTCTCAAGCTTGCTCGCGTCTATCAGCTCGATTTGATGGTGTTTGACCCGTATAAAGATAAAGGTTATGCGACAGAAGGATTGCGCCTCGCGCTTGAGCAATCCGATTTAAAAGACGGTCATACCGTCCGCGCCGGCATTCCGCCGACGAGTCCACATAAAGATGCGATGCGTCGCGTCCTTGAAAAGAACGGCTTCGAGAAACGCAACGGACTTTATTATTTAAACTTTAAAAAACGATACGTGATGAACCACTGAACTGACGGCGTCTAGCGCGTCAGTTTTTTCGTATGGAGGTTTTGAGATGAAACAAGTGACGATCAATGATATTGCCAAGCTCGCCGGGGTCGCCAAAAGTACCGTCTCCCGCTATTTGAACGGTGGATCGGTCGGGAAGGCTACCCGCGAAAAAATCGAGCGGGTCATCCGTGAGACGAAATATGAACCGAACCAGTTCGCCCAAAGTTTGAAGTCGAAGCAGACGAAAATGATCGGCGTCATCGTCCCACGGCTCGATTCGTACGCGGCTTCAAGGACGATGATGGGGATTGACGAACGCTTGACCGAGCATGGCTATCAGATGCTCGTCGTCAACACGGCCCAACAGACCGAGCGTGAGATCGAGCAACTGTATAACTTGGCCAAACAAAAAGTGGCCGGCATCATTTGGCTCGGGACGACCGTGACGCCAGCGCATCTACAGGCGATCGAAGCGATTCAAATCCCGGTCCTGTTGATCGGTCAGCAGCACGATAGCGTGCATAGCCTCGTCTACCCGGACAATGAGTCGGCTTATGCGCTCGGGCAACAGTTCATGGAGTGGGGGCACCGGGACATCATCTATGTCGGAGTGGCAGAGGATGATATCGCCGTCGGACAAGCCCGTCGTGACGGATTTTTGAGAGCGTTCAATGAAGCTGGCGCCATCGTCCGTTCGATGACGACGACGTTCAGAATCGACGACGCCATTCCGATCGGTGAGCAGCTCGCGACCGACGTGACGGACGCGACGCTCGTCGTTTGTGCGACCGACAACATCGCGCTAGGTGTCTTGAAAGGGTTAGCGAACGGCGGCAAACGAGTGCCGGACGACATCTCGGTCAGCGGTTTCGGTGGGTATGATTTCACAGAAGTATTGCATCCATCGCTGACGACGGTTCACCTTCCATATCGACGGACCGGGTCTCGTGCGGCTGACATGATCCTCCAGTTGCTGACAGGTGAAGCCACCCCGATGAAAACGTTCACAACTTTTGAATTAAAATTGCGAGAAAGCGTTGACATGTTGAATTAAATCGTTTACATTTGTGTTGCGGAACCGGTTCCGCAACATTTTTTATTTGTTTATGGAACCGGTTCGATAAATGATACGAAGCAATACATTCAAACATGGAGGTGGACGGATGAACACCGTACATTGCATTGGTGAACTATTGATTGATTGGGTTTGTGAAGACGCGTCGAGCGATCTCGTCAATGGGACGACGTTCGTGAAGAAAGCAGGTGGCGCACCGGCGAACGTGGCCGCCGTCGTCAGTAAACATGGGGGACGCTCAAGTTTTCTCGGACAGGTCGGAGCCGACCCGTTCGGACAATTTTTAAAACAGACGCTCGTCGACAACGGCGTCGGCGTCGAGAATCTAGTCGAACAGGGTGACACGACGTTCGCTTTCGTCTCGATCCAAGCGGACGGGGAGCGCGACTTCACGTTCCGTCGTGGGAGTGACGGCGACTATGCGTTCGAAGCGATCGACTTGACCGCGTTCAAGCCAGGTGACATCGTCCATTTCGGTTCAGCGACGGCACTGCTAGACGGTGAGTTGAAGAATGCTTACTTCAAACTGTTACAGTTCGCCAAGCGTGACGGCTTGTTCGTCTCGTTCGACCCGAACTACCGGGACGCGCTCGTCACAGACATCGACGCGTTTAAACAAGACTCGCTCCACTTTATCGGAGAAGCCGATTTTGTGAAGTTGAGCGAAGAGGAAGCGCAACTTTTGACCGGGCATGACGATTTAAATCAAGCGGTCGCGTCACTTCTCGAAACAGGTGCGACACGGATCGCCATCACGCTCGGCTCGCGCGGGACATTGATCGCCACGAAAGACGGCAACAACGTGATTTCGTCGGTGAAGATTGACAGCGTCGATTCGACGGGAGCGGGTGACGCCTTCGTCGGTGCCTACTTGTATCGCTTAGCGACACTCGGGGTCGATGACGCTCGTTTACTAAAGGATATCGAATATGCGAACGTGACCGGCGCGCTTACATGCACCGCTTACGGCGCGATTCCGGCCATACCATCACAACAACGTGTGCTTGAAGCGCTAGGAGGGAAATCAGAATGAACTACAGACAAGAAGCAGAAGCGATTTTAGAGGCGGTCGGTGGAAAAGATAACGTCGCCGCCGCGGCCCACTGTGCGACCCGGCTCCGCCTCGTCCTAAACGACGAGTCGAAAGTCGATGAGAAAAAACTCGACGCACTTGACGTCGTCAAAGGAACGTTCTCGACAGGCGGCCAGTATCAGGTCATCATCGGCCAAGGTACGGTCAACAAAGTGTACGCCGAATTCGCCGAATTGACAGGTCTCGGTGACATGTCAACGACCGACGTCAAGTCGGCCGGGGCGAAGAAGATGAACCCGCTCCAACAGTTCGTCAAGATGCTATCTGATATTTTCGTACCGATCATCCCGGCCATCGTCGCCGGCGGTCTCTTGATGGGGATCAACAACTTGCTCACGGCACCTGATTTGTTCTTCGACGGCAGCTCGCTGATCGACCAGTACCCTGGTATCGCCGATCTCGCCGCGATGATCAACACGTTCGCCAACGCCGCCTTCGTCTTCTTACCCGTCCTGATCGGGTTCTCCGCCGCCAAGCGGTTCGGGGGCAACCCATACCTCGGCGCCGCGCTCGGGATGATCATGGTCCACCCGGATCTCGTCAACGCCTACGCACAAGCGACGGTCGGTGACATCCCGGTTTGGAACATTCTCGGCTTTGAGATTGAGAAGCTTGGTTACCAAGGACAAGTGTTACCAGTCCTCGTATCGGCTTATATCTTATCGAAACTTGAGATCAACATCCGCAAATTCATGCCGGTATCACTCGACATCTTGCTCACACCGCTGCTTACACTCCTCATCACGGCGTTCGTCACGTTCGCCTTCGTCGGACCGATCACGCGTGAAGCAGGTAACTTGATCATCGATTCGCTCGTTTGGACGTATGACTCACTCGGCTTCTTCGGTGGTCTCGTCATGGGTCTCTTGTACGCCCCAATCGTCATCACAGGGATGCACCACAGCTTTATCGCCATCGAGACGCAGCTTCTCGCCGACATCGCGCGCACAGGTGGTTCGTTCATCTTCCCGATCGCGGCCATGTCAAACGTCGCCCAAGGCGCGGCTACGCTTGCCGTCTTCTTCTTGACACGCGATAAGAAGATGAAAGGTGTCGCTTCGGCATCAGGCATCTCGGCACTGTTAGGAATCACTGAGCCGGCCATGTTCGGGGTCAACTTGAAACTACGCTATCCGTTCATCGCCGCCATCATCGGTTCTGGGATCGCCTCGGCGTTCATCGTCGGTCGTGAAGTCCTCGCCGTCGCCCTCGGCGCGGCAGGTCTTCCAGGGATCATCTCGATCGCACCGGCATCGATCGTGTCGTATATTATCGGCATGGCAATTTCGTTCGCGGTCGCATTCGGATTGACGTTCGTCCTTGCGAAACGCCAAGCGAAAAAAGAAGCAGTCAAACAAGCAGCTTAAGAAAAAGGAAGTGATTGTATGAGTTGGACGAAGGCAGAGCGTTACCGCTCGTTACGTGACGTGAGTGCCCTCGAGATGGAGACGCTCCGCACGAAGACGGCCGCTTCCCCGTGGCGGTTCGGATACCATATCCAACCGCCGACAGGACTCCTGAACGATCCGAACGGATTCACGTATTACAACGGGGAGTATCACATGTTTTATCAGTGGTTCCCGCTCGGACCGGTACACGGTCTGAAGCATTGGTATCATGTCACATCACCCGATCTCGTCACGTGGACGGACCGCGGGGTGGCGTTAGTCCCGGAGACGACCGAAGACTCACACGGTGCCTATTCGGGCAGCGGCTTCGTGAAGGACGGTGAACTCCACGTCATGTACACCGGCAACCACCGGACGGACGACTGGACGCGTCACGCCTCGCAAATCATCGGCGTGCTACGAGACGGCAAGATCGAACGCCGGAACGTCGCCATCCCGGACGTACCGGCCGGGTACACGGAACATTTCCGTGACCCGAAAGTGTGGCTCGAGAACGATGTCTATTACGCCATCGTCGGAGCGCAGCGTGATAACGAGACGGGATGTGTCGTCTTGTATCGTTCAGCTGATTTGAACGACTGGACGTTCCTCGGCGAAGTCAAAACGGGTCTCGACCCGTTCGGCTACATGTGGGAATGCCCCGACGTGTTCGAACTGAACGGTCAACACGTCCTCGTCTTCTCGCCACAAGGCATCGAGCCGGAAGGCCACCGTTATCACAACATCTATCAGTCTGGATTCTTGATCGGCAAACTCGACGTCGAGACGTTGACGTTCACACACGGCGCGTTCGAAGAGCTCGATTTCGGGTTCGACTTCTACGCACCACAGACGACCGAACATGAAGGCCGCCGTGTACTTGTCGGTTGGATGGGTTTGCCGGAGATTGACTACCCGACGGACCGCTACGGCTGGGCCCACGCCTTGACGTTACCGCGTGAACTCTCGCTCGAGGACGGGGCGCTCAAACAGCGTCCGGTGCAAGCGATGACGAAGCTGCGCCAAGACGAATTCGTCAACGCATCCGGTACGGTGATTGAAACTTCGACACCGGACCGTTACGAGCTCGAGCTGAAAACGGACGGATCTGACTTCACGCTCGACCTGCTTCAAGTCGGGAATGAGTCACTCGTCATCCGTTATGATGCAGCGACGCATGAATTGACGATCGACCGGACGAACGCCGGTGAGCCGTTCGCGACCGAGTTCGGAACGACACGGACGAAAACGATCGCCGTCGAATCACTTCATGTGTTCGTCGACTCGTCGAGTGTCGAATGCTTCGTCAATGACGGCGAGGCCGTCGCCACGCTCCGCGTGTTCCCGAGCGAGCTCGAGAAGCAGTTGCGCTACGTGGGTGCGGTCGCAAGTCTGACAGGTTGGACGTATCAATAAGGAAGAGCTGGGCTTCGGCCCGGCTTTTTTGTTGTCCTATAAATCCGACTGTTTCATTCCTTGCGTGTGTTATTCTGGGAATAGGTAATAACTTACATATCAAACAATAGGAGACGATAGGACAATGTGGATCATATTTGGATTACTTGCGATTGCGGCGACGCTGTTCAACTTGTATACGTTCAGTGTCGGGAGAGACTACAAGCTGCCGATGGCGATTGCCTTGTCGCTGACCGCGTTGACGGTGTGCGCGGATTATAGCTATTTATCTGTCTGGGTCGAAGCGGAGGATTGGAGTGCGTTGGCGGATGTCGTACCTGGCATGGGGCGAGCTTGGTGGGTACTGACGAGCATCTCGATTGGATTGAACATGTTGCCAATCTTTTTAGAACGAAGCATGAAGAAACGAAGATTATAATTCCGAAATGCAAGTGAAACCAAGCGCTCACTTTTTGCGTATGAAAGGATAATCATAAACTTGGGAGTGATGTAATTGTGGACCGACTGTTTGATTTTATGAAAGAAGTAAGGCGGATCACGTTGCCATATGGATATGGCAGAGAACGACTCAAGGCGATTGACGCTGAAGAGATGGATCAGGTGAAAATCGCTGAGTCCTCAGGGAGGACGCGATTCAGTGAACAATTTTTAATCGAGTTGAATCGATTAAGTGACATTAAAGTGTTCGCGGACATGCTTCGAAATGCTGATGAGTTTACGGGCGAAACGATTCACAATGAACCGGATTTTGATCTCGAAATCCGTTACAAGGGCGATGACGTGGAACGCTATTATCTTTGGCTCGGTCGAGTCGGGTCACCGAGTGTACTGATGAACGTCTCGCAAACGCATCTCGTATACAAAGTGCCGGCGGACGTCACGGACCGGCTGATTCGTACGCTCGGGATTGACGACTGAAGCGGTATATAAGAAGGTTTTTTTTGCCCTATGAAACCAATCACACGCGTCTCTCGTATAGATACAAGACAACATGCGGAGGTGAGACTAGATGAAACGTCGGGATAAATGGATGACAGGTTTGGCGGCCTTGACCGTCGGCTTGATGGGAGGGTGCGAAACGAGCGAACTGGTTGCGGAAGACATCGCGCAAGTCCGTATCGCTGAATCGGTCGACTTTGGTCGGTTCCAGGAGCGGGCCGTCGTCACGTACGACAGACTCGAAGACGTCAAAGTGTTTGCGGACATGATTCGAAACGCTGACGAACAACCAGGAATCGTGAATATGGCGACACCCGAATATGATGTGGAAGTTCGATATACGAGTGATAAGACAGACCGCTATTACGTCTGGATTGGGGAATTTGGTAAACCGACTAGCCTGATGAACGTAAACGATACGAACACGGTTTACCTCGTCCCGGCTGACGTGACGGACGAGTTGATTGAACTGCTTGAGACGGATTGAAAAAAGACACCTGACTAAAGGTGTCTCACGAGTTGAAGCGGATGAAGCGTTCGATCTGCTGTTCGCTCTTCCGGGCTTGGCGGCCGATCCAAATCAAGTGGCCGGGGCTGTTCAAAATGATAATTTGGGCGTGCGGGATAAGCCGCTTCGCGTAGAACGCATGCCGGACCGGGACGGCCTTGTCGTTCTTCGAATGGACGATGTACGTCGGACACGTCACCCCGCGTAACGCCTCGGCGGGGACACGTTGCCTAAGATCGAACTGGGCACCGAGCCCGAACGCCATCTGGCTCGCGACCCGCTTCAATAAGAAGATATCGTACGGCGTCACTTCGTCCCGGATGACGTCAAGCGCGAGCAGACTCGTCGATTCGATCATCCGCGCCGTCGCCTCGAACGGTTGCTTTTGAAGCGCTTTAAAGACGAAGTACTTCATCGCATATTGCGCCATGATGAACGCGGGCTGGGCGACGTTTCGGCTGACGTAATCACGGTACGGGAAGTCGACTACGCTCGTCACGGCGGCAGCGAGCGTCAAACTCGCCGTCCGCTCATTGTTAGAAGCGAGCTCAATCGCCGTTGGCCCACCTGCCGAGATGCCGTAGATGTGATAGCGGTCGATGGCCATGACTTCCAT
The DNA here is from genome assembly GCF_004337085.1 of Exiguobacterium sp. SH5S13. Lineage (NCBI taxonomy): Bacteria > Bacillati > Bacillota > Bacilli > Caryophanales > Exiguobacterium > Exiguobacterium sp. SH5S13. The sequence goes on from NZ_SJUS01000004.1 coordinate 131,653, forward strand.
CAAGCGCCGTAAGTGTCCTGCGAACTGTTGCGGCGTGGCCGAAAATGAGTACGGAGTCTCACCGTATCCAGGCCGTGATGGGACAATGACCCGGAAGCCGGACAAGACGAGACGGTCCACATGGTACGGTTCTAGACTCGACGATTGGGTCCCATGAATCAAGATGACGACCGGACCATGACCGCGGTCCATATATTCGATTTTCGTGCCGTTGACATGGGCATAGTGTTTCACAGCGGCGTGCGCCTCCTTAAATGAATTGTAATGGAAAATAACTTTATTTCATGGAAATTACATGATAATGTCTGTTTATACATCATACATATAGAGAACTGAAAGGGGATTAAACCGTGAACAACCGAGAACGGTTACTCGAGGTGAGACGGTTTTTCGAACGCCACACAGATGACAATCATCCAAAGACGTTAGAAGACTTGCTCGAATATTTATCGACAATTGGAGATACTTCTAAGTTAGCAAAAAAATCGGTGAAAGACGACATTCAAGCATTGACCGATTCGGGGTTCGAGGTGCAGGATGAGCTTGAAAAGAACGGTCTCGCCAAAAAATACTGGCATTCGGCCCGTCTGTTTGAAATTCACGAGCTTCGCATGATGGTCGATGCGATCGTCGCGGCCAAGTTCATCTCGGAAGATGTGACGGAAAGTATCGTCGAGAAGCTCCAGAAGCTGACGAGCATCCCGGAAGCGGAGACGCTCCAGTCGATCATCAAGACACCGAAGAAAAAGCATGGACAGATTCCGTACCATATCGACCGCATCCAACGGGCGATCCAAGAACAGAAGGCGATCTCGTTCCAATACACGGACGTCGTCGGCTTTGACGTCACGAAACGCACGTTCCCGCTCCGCCGTGACGGCGAGCGCTACGTCGTCAATCCGATCGACCTACACTGGAACCATGAGCAGTACTATTTGATCGGCATCGACGAATCGATCGGGGAGATTCGCAACTATCGTGTCGATCGCATCGTCAATTCGGAAATCGTCGAGGACGACACGCCGCGCCTGAAGCATCATCTGGCGGACGATTACTTCCAAAAATCGTTTAACATGTATAACGGGCTCGATGAGGAGATCATTCTTGCCGTCGATGAGCGGGTGCTCCCGGTCATCTTCGACAAGCTCGGGGAAGATGTATCGATCACACGTGAAGAGGAACGATTCCTCATCCGCTTCGACGCGGCCGTATCAGACGGTTTCGTCTTCTGGCTCCTGTCGCTCGGCACGCAAGTCGAGGTGCTCGAACCGGTCACGCTGCGCGACCATATGCGTGAAACGATTGAGTCGATGGCAGGCCGTTACGCCAAGGCGAGCATCCACTAAAACGATTGATTTGAAACTGTGATATACTGCTTGCGACACTTGTAGAAGGGGGACAGGCGGATGTTGAATTGGATGCCTTTGATCATTCCGATTGTCGCTGTCATTTTTGTCGCCGTCGTCGCAAGACGCGCCATGAAAATGGACCAAGAGAAATAAAGTATGGACAGACATCCGCCTCGCGATGAGGGGGATGTCTTTTCAAAACAGAAAGAAGGTGTTGCATGGATACGATCACACATACGTTGTTCGGTTTGACGCTCTACGGGGCGGCCGACAAGCGTGAACTACAAAAAAATGAAAAGCGGGCGCTGTTCGTGACAACACTCGTCGGGAGTCAGATTCCGGACAGTGACGTCATATCGCGGCTGTGGGATACGGAAGGGATGTATCAGATGTGGCATCGCGGCATCACCCACTCGATTTTCCTCGTGCCGCTGTTCGCGTTACTGATTTACATACTCGTCCGCGTGCTGTTCAACGTGACCGATGTCCGCTATTTCTGGTGGGCACTCTTATCTGTGTTCATCCACAATACGGCCGATTTGTTCAACGCCTGGGGGACCGGTTATTTCGAACCGTTGTCCGACGTCCGGGTCACGTTCGGCGTCATCCCGATCGTTGACTTCGTCTATTGGGGGATTTTCCTCGTCGCTTGGCTCGTCGCGCGTCGGGCGGACGTCCGGCATACGGTGTACCGCTACGCTTGGGCAGCCATCCTTGTCCACGTCTTGATTCAAAGTGCGCAGGGTGCGTACTTGTATCAGACGTACGCCGCCGAGCATGAAGAAGTGGCACTATCGGCCTCGTTCATCCCGACCCAGTTCACAGTCGTCACGAAAACGGACGAGACCGTCTCGATCTTCAGTGACTCGATCTATCAGACACCTGAGCTCGAATACGAGCTGACGAGCGCGGACGATGCCGACTTGACGCCGCTGTTTGATGAGAATAAAGAAGCGATCACGCTCAAACAGTGGTCCCCGTTCGTTGTCGTCGTCGAAGAGGATGAACGTCTCGGTCTATACGATCCGCGTTTCTTTGACGGCGAGTCGTCATTCCTCTATGAATACATCGAATTGTAGGTGACATCATGCGACGGCTACGTTATTTGTTCATTTTCGGTTACGAGCAGGCGCTCAGTTGTATCTTCCCGGTTGCGATCTTCGGTGCGCTCGCGCTGACAAAATGGCTCGACTTTCCGCTGCCACGCTATGACGTGCTGCTCATTTGGTGCCTGCTCGTCCAAGTCGTGCTCGTCAAAACCGGGCTCGAGACGATGGAAGAACTGAAAGTCATCAGTTGGTTCCACGTCATCGGTCTCGGCCTCGAACTGTTCAAAGTACAGATGGGGTCGTGGAGCTATCCCGACGAGGCGCTGACGAAACTTTTTGGCGTCCCACTTTACGCCGGCTTCATGTATGCGAGCGTCGGCAGTTACGTCGTCCAGTCGTGGCGCCGGCTCGACCTCGAGTTTTTGAAGATGCCACCACCGCTGATCGCTTTCGGGCTCGGTATTGCCATCTACTTCAACTTCTTTTGGCACCACATCTGGCTCGATTTGCGCTGGCTGTTGATTGGTCTCGTCTTCCTCACGTTTGGGCGGGCCATCGTCACGTACCGGCTTGACGACCGCCGTTTCACGATGCCGGTCGTCGTCGCTTTCTTTTTGATCGCCTGCTTCATCTGGTTCGCCGAGAATATCGTCACGTTCTATAACGGTTGGGCGTATCCGAATCAGTTGAGCGGCTGGGCACTCGTCGACCTCGGCAAGTTGTCGTCGTGGTTCTTGCTCGTCATCATCAGTATCTTGCTCGTGGCGTGGCAGAAGCGACGCCAGGAACTCTCGTAAAAAACGTGTGCAACCGGAATCGGTCGCACACGTTTTTTAGGTCGTTGGTTGTTTGGAGCGGGCCCACATATGGACGATGAATATATAGAGTGGGAACGTGAGCGTGAGGGCGATTATCAATAGACCGACGACCGGTGTCGGCCAGGCTGCTTCGTTAGGAGGAGGGATGATACGCGTCCAGCCAAACGTGAACAAAGCCAAGTACGGAAGCCATAAGAGATAAAGCAAGAGATTCCAAAGTGTTGGGGTCAACTGCACGATTTGCTGGATAGCTACACGTGCGAATACGACGAGTGAGGTGAGTCCGATCACAGCGATGACAGGTACATACGCGTCGCCGATCCACAAGGACAGCCGTCCACTGTTGGCGAGTAGTTGAATGTTAACCAATAAGACGAGTGCCATTAAAATTGAGATTGATTGTAACTTGAGGAAGTGGGTCATATAGGACTCCTTAATCTGGTGGGATGATGAAACATTATTCAGCAGTGCTCGTATACTACGGAAGAGGTGATCAGATTGGCACAATTAATTGCGTTTTGGGTTGTCGGATTCATGTGTGTGTTCTCAACTTTCATGTATATATCGCAGTGGCGGAGCGAGCGTAAACTGAGTAAACTGCTAGGTGCTGTATTTAGTGTTTTAATAGCCATCGTTTGTTTTATGCTCGCCGTACCCGATACATATGATCGTGCGCTTGGCCGCTATGAGACGGAGAGCGGAAGTTGCTACGTCGTCGACAATCAATCGAAACAGGGCGGGGTGACGCTCTGGTTTGAAGAAGCATCGTACGATTTTCGAGCAACGCCGGACGTCGCGTACGGGCCGGGCACGCTGTTTGATTGTACGGTCACGTTGACGAAAGTACAGTCGACTGGAGTTGACTATGAGTTGCGTTCGGCAGAAGGAGACGTCCTTTACTCGAGCGATTGATTCAAAATATCCCTTTTACAGATGTCGAGTCCTGATTCGGTTGTTTCGACATGCAGCCATCCACGCGCCAAGTAATAGTCGGTCGCATTGTCTGTACGTAAATAGACGGTTGAATGACCGAACTCGATTGCAAGGGCAAGTAATGACTCAATCAACTTTTCAGCAATGCCTTGTCCTCGGTATGTCGGATCAGTGTATAACGAAGCGAGCCAAGGAGTGTAGGCGGGCCGAGTCGCGCAATCTTGCTCAAACAACGACACGGTCCCGACGCACCTCCCTTCTTTGAGCGCAATCAACGTTTGCGGATAAGTCGTGGACGACGTCTTCGTATGTTTTTTTGCTCGATGTACCCATGACGAACGCTTGATACACTATATGGGCGACGTCCGTCAATCACGTCTTCTCCATCTAGCCAGTTGCTGATGCTTTAGAGAGGATTTGCTCGACGATCGCATTGCAATTCTCTCGATTCACTTCATAAAACGTGTCCTCATACGTCAATCCAACGTGTTCGCCGCTCTGCAGTTCATATTGTTCGAGCAGCGGACGGATGCGATCATGGACGACTTGTGCCGATTCAGGTGATGTATACGGGAAAATGATAGCGAACGTATCGTGTGCGATCCGATATTTTTGATCGGTACGTCTTGTCGCCATGTGGAGTTCGTCACTGAAGTAATTCAAAAACCATTCATATTCGGTCCGTCCATAACGTTCCTCGAAATGCGTGAACTCGTGCAGCTGGATAAACGAGACCGCGAAGGAACCACCATGGCGGATAAGACGGTCTCGTTCTGAGTTGACGTCCATCTGAAACCGTTCTGAGTTGTCGAGCCACGTCTCGGGATCGACGGCGATCAGTTGCCGGGCCCGTTCTTCTAGCTCATGTCGTGACAACTGGACCTTCTTCACGAGTTGATGAATGAGGCCGGACAAGATAGACATGGTGAGGAGGAGAGCTGTATAGCTAAGCCCTTTCCAGTTGAAAAACTGAACTTCTCCTTCTTGATAGATAGGAGCGAACCACAAGAAGTAGACAAACAAGAATGCCAGCAAGGCGACAGAAAACGTCAATCCTGCCCGCATCCCAAAGGCGAGAGAGGCAATGACGATGATTGGTAAGATGACTAATCCGATGACTCCGACGTCACTCATCAAGAGTAGAGACACGTATAGAATGGTGCCGATGATGAGGCAAGAGATGAGCCCGAATAGTTTAATTGATTCTTGAGTCCATTGATTCATGATCATTCCTCTTTCTGAGTTCGTGTTGTCCCCATGTTTACGGAAATTCCTCGTTTATCAAAATTAGGCGAGAATACGCCCACTTCTAAACGACGCGGGCGAAGCCCTAGTGAAAGTGGGAGATGAATCGCCTTCGAACCAGGCGTGTCTTTCGATACGGCAATGGTTCGACATCGTGTTTGAACTTCCTGAAATCAGGTAAAAAATAAGTGTCACGTTCCTTGAAAACTGAAGATATAGGGTTGTGGCAGGAAGTTCGTCTGTCACGTAAAATTTTCAACGTTCACCTAGCAGATGACTGAAGTAGCGAAAACCAAGCAAAGTAGGCATCAGCACTAAAGAAACGGACACGATCAACTTCCAACCGTCGGGACGACGGGGTTAGCCTGATCAGGTTCCGACTGATAGGTCGGATAACTCAGGAATCCTCCACCTCTAAACAAGGCGTAGGTGGGGGTAGTTCAACTAGTAATAGTATAGACTAAACTATTGATTATAGACTAAGCAACAGAATTGGTGTCTGAATTCATCCCAATACTTTTTAAATAAATTTGACGACAGCTTATATGATCATACGTTAGTCTCACGGCGGACAATACATTCAAACTCACTATTATCTTGTGGCACTTACAGATACGTTGGCGTCGAGCCAGATTGATCAAGATATTTCAGCTGTGCAGTGGGTGTCGATTGATTCAATGCATACAATCAGTCATCTCTACCAAGAAGATGTTCAAATCATTTTGGATACGTATGAGCGATTTCAAAATAAACTTGAAATCTATAACTTATAGCTGGGGCATTTAGCAAACGATTCTCTCGGCGGATAGCCGACTTGTGATTGCGGAGCAAGCGTCGCACGCAATCCATTTAGATTGTCCAGACGTCATTATTTCGGTCGTAGAGGAATGTTTGTCTCGGCTGAAAACGAGTAGACATATTGAATAAGGACTTATTCAATATGATTTTAGATTCAAATAAAAACCGGCTAGTGAGAGTTTTTTCTCAATCAGCCGGTTTTATTGGATTACGACTCTTCTATTTAGAAGGATCAATTTTTGGCGTTAAGTAATTCGATTTTAAATACGCTCGTCATCCCCGATCGATCTTTCATCAGGATGACTGAGATTAAATCCTCTTCAGACAAGTCAGAGAGTTGGATGATTTTATCCTGTCGATAGATGCTCACCTGTTCTTCCACAATCTCATATCGAAGCGTGCCTTGATCAGTTGCGTCATCGAACGACATCTTTTGGACTTCAATAGCATCGTCTTCAACTTCTCGTACCTCAGCATAAAATGTTTCAATGTCAGACGGTGAAAGGACCCAGACATCTTGTTCATACGCTTTGTAGGCGTCGGTGTATCCTGCAACATAACTGATCAAGACGCTCACGACTATAGTGACGATGAATAAGACAATCGCAAGTTTATCAGGCGGTGCGATGGCGGCACCTTGGCCTGGATTTGATTGTACAGTGTTAGTTCGACGTCGTTTGTACACTTTGATATAAATGGTGGTAGCAGTTGCGACCAGAACCAAAATGACAAACCCTGTGACTAAATAAATCGGGAACATCATAAACTATCCTGCTTTACATATGACGTTACGTAATGGGCGGCGATACATGAAGGAATGTCCTCGAGCGGTCCCGTCAACTTGATGACGTGGGGGAGATGATAAAACGTGCTCGTCGTCTCGAAGTCATCGAAACGATTTGCTGCGTCATGGATGAACAGTGGTACGTCCGCGCCGAGGGCGATCCCGAGTTCGACGTGGCTGCTCTTCCCGGCCGGTAGCAAGATGACGACAAAATCAGATGTACGAATCGCTTCGTATTCTTTGGCGCCGATGTCTCGCAAGTCCTCGATTGTCGCTGCTCGTTCATTCATGGTCCAATCGTATGTATGGGTGTGGCCTTGTTCGATGAAATGGTCCCGCAATTGCCGGACGTGATTGATGTTATAAAAACCGGACCCGATGTAAAACTTCATAAGTAGCCTCCTAAATCGTGTTCATGTTGTATGCGACGACTCGCCATAATAGAAATAGAAACGCGAGAGCATAGGCTGTGAGCAAGCCGATCCCGAAAGTAATGCCTTGTCGTCGCGTCCATTTTCGACTGCGACACATATGTAAACTGAAGCCGATGGCCGAAATGATGAGCAAGGTGGCTGTACCGTCTATCCAGACGAATCCAGCATGCGTCCAGTTCGGAGCGAGTAGAAAGTAGGGAATGGCAATCAGCAGGCTTGAAGATCCGATGAGTTGCGCTCTTGTCATAGCCGTTCACGTGAAGCCGTCATTGAGACCTCGTGGATGATGAGTAACAGAATCGCGATGAAGAAAGTGATCAATGAGACGTATTCCGCTCCGACGTTCAAAAAGAAGTTGAGGCCGAACAACGGGGACACGAATAGAATGTAGAGCGGGTATTGGATTGAAAATAAAGCGTCCAAAAGAAGGATGTCACGCATATACGTCTCGAAGCTGTTCAATGTGAAAACGGTGACACTCGCGAACAGGAGTGCCGTGATATACAGCTTGGCAACCTGATTTCGCAATAAACAAGTTCCTAGTAGACAGAACAGGAGCGCGACCGAGGCTGCGGCATGCAGGGGACGAATTGTTGCGTCGGGGAAGGTGGCCGACGGGATAATATTCACGATCAACGCGATGACATAAACGACTGACAACGTCACGATGCATCTTTTATTAGTTTTCACGATCTGACTCCTTTCATGCGTCTTGCGCTAGTTTGACCAACACGAGTGTGGCTTCTTCTACGTCGAACGAGCTGTGCCACCGGACGTTTTGACGATCTAAAATCCGGTAATGGCCGCTGATCAAGTTTTGTTGCAACACATAATCTCCTTCTGTTGCGGTTTGCTTCCACCAGACACGACCACCGAGTGTCTTTGACTTCGGTTCGTACGAGACGTCTTTGGCGATCAGTCTGACGAACTCGACTGGGTCGTCCCCGATTTCGCTCAAAAGAATCTCGCTATCATTAAACAGGGCGCACAATGTGACGACCGTGCTCCAGTTGGCGATGGTCCGCTCTTTTTCGATTTGAATGAGCGTCTTTTTGGATAAGCCTAAGATGTCAGCCATCTCTTCTTGAGAATATTGTCGTTCAAGACGAACCGTTTTTACTTGTTTCGATACGAGTTGGATGAAATCCGATTTGTTCATCGAGCACCTCTTTGCTTGAAAGCATTAACCCTTTTCCAGGTGTTTTATTTACAATTAGTTACAAGTGTAATTTTACACTTAATGAGGTTGGTGTCAATGCAATTTCTCATTTCATGTATATAACTAGGTATCATTATTGCGATAAACTAGAGAAAGTTGGAGAGGAGAATGAGTATGACGAAAGAACAGTTGATGGCGCTGTTGCCGACTTCCGAGATAGAAATTAAACTTGAGGATACAGAAGGGCTAAAGCGTTTCGCATTTTTAAATGAACGCGATCGCTTCGACGAGGTTCAATTAGAGGTTTTCGACGAGGAAGAACCGTGGCCAAACTATCTCCCCATCATCGGGTATGAAGACTTCCTCGGTGACCTCGTCTGTGTCGACTTGAAGACGAACGAAGTCGTCATTGTCGACCATGAGACAGGTGAACGTGTCGAACAAATCGTGCCTTCGTTTGAAGATTGGCTACGTTCAGCCGATGGCGACTCACCATGACATGTGAAGACGTGCTGAAATCACTCCTGACCGAAGAGCGTCCCGTCAGCATTACGACATTTTCGGGTGAGCGGTTTCATGCGACGCTGCTCACTTTCGAGGATGCTTCGCGTCTTACGTTCTCTCGGCTCGGGCAACGACTCGGATATGACGCTTCTGGTGACTGGCTCGTCTATGGACGGGATGAGACGCTCTCTTTATGGAATGAGACGACTGATCAAATCAAGTCGATTCGGACGCCGATTGAGATGGTGCTCGACATTGTGCCGACGAATCACCGGCTGATCGAGCTCTTCAAGCAGGTGAACCGTGGCGAGTTGACGCCAGACGAGCTCCCGAGGCGCCGAATCCCACCTTTACGAGAGGATCTTGTCGATTGGTTATCCGCTGTCCGTACAGGCGCGCTGACGTTAGAAAACGTCTCCGACTTGGCCGCACATGCATTATGGCGGACGGAAGACATGCACCTTGATGCGCGCGTGATGGCCGGATTGGCGTTTTTGCACGGAGTCGATTTTCAAACGGAGCCCGGTGTGTATCTGTATGGGGAAGAAGAGCTCGGTTGGTGGCTACGATACCTTCGATAATTTCGATAATTTCGAAATATGATGAGAACTTAAGTACTGACTTTATAGTTAGCGATCGTTCGATTGTTTGTTCGATAACTTCTTGAGTATGGATAAATTAAATTGTAAAATATAGTTAATGCTATAAAAATCAAGAAAAAGGAGAACTTTATATGTCTAACTCTTTAACGCAATTAACTTGGACTTTTAATTCTGAGTGTGAAGTCCCACAAGATGTTTCGGATTTACTTATTTCAGGAGAAAACCCGGTCGCAGCTTATAAAACTATTCGTGATGTTGCAATTTTCACAAACAAACGACTTATTTTACGTGACGCACAAGGGCTTAGCGGAAAGAAAGTGGAAATTTATTCACTTCCATATCATTCGATTAATATGTACTCGACAGAAAATGCTGGTGGAATGTTTGATTTAAACTCAGAGGTTCAGCTTTTTACAAAAGCGGGTACAATCAAAATCAATTTAAACAAAAAAGTGGATATTCGAAAATTTGATCGTTTAATAGCGGAAGCGATTTTATGATTAATTTCAGCTGAGGTAGTTTGCCTCAGTTTTTTAATTCATTGATATTCTCAAAATTCTCTACCGCTATGGATTCTTACTGTCCATGTAGTGACTCATGGAAGGGACCTGATGAAACCGGATGGATTCATTGCTTTTATTTGATGTCTAGTCAGTCACTTGAGAAATAGTGCTTAGAGCGTTAATCGTACCAAGTATAAAGTCATATCGTTTATCTATTGCAAGAATGAGCGCACGGTGAAAAACGTATGTATGATGATAACGATATAAATCAACATAAGAGTTAAATAAAGGCGAGGGTTGTCGTTCTTTTTGAAGTAGCGAATCGTGTATTCAGAGATGATTACGCTACATACAGGCGCAATCGCCAAGGTCATCATGAATGGCAAGAAGAGAAGATGATCAAAAGCTACCAAATCAAGGAGTGCACTGTCCCTTTCAATAAGTTTCACTTCAACTTTGAAATAAGATGTATTTAAAATGCAGTTCCAGGCTAAAAACGAGATAATTCCTATCAATCTTGTTCGCATAACACGACTCCTGTTAAACCAAATTTTAGATAATGATTACATAAATTATATGATAGGTTAAAAGTATAAACAAATTTATTATTGGTTCGTTGATGCGTTCATTCATCCATCAAATATTTAGAGCAGGGGTGAAATATGCGGTAACTATCTTATTCCAAGAACTTATCGGTTAAGATACGAATCGAGGTTTGCTTTATTGAAAGAACCATCGGGCGAAGATGTGCAACATTTCGAACGAATCTTGATGGGAGTCACTTCAAATCGGAGGGAATCACGTGGAGCTGCATTTGCCTAAGCGAATAAATCCGTTTTTCTGGTCGATGTTTCCGTTTGTTTTTGGGTTGGTCGGTTATTATCAAGTTTTTATCAGTTGGGAGATTCCACAGTTTGGTTTTCGTGAGCTTGAAGACGTCGGGCGACTGGCTTTCATCCTATTCACGAGTGCCTGTGAGGCTGCCTGGATCATTGTCATTTTATGGATTGGGATTCAGTTGCTGAAAAAATGGTTTAAGTCAGCCAAACAAAAAGGAGTGAAACGCGATGACGATGAGCGGATCACATAACCGGTTACTTGATGCCGACTTGTGGGGCGGGACAATCATCACGCTGCATCAAGCAGACGACGCTGCCATCGTGACGTGGCGAGGCGAAGAAATAAAACTCGCACTCGCATTGACAGATCCGTTCATTCGCGTGATGGATGAAACCACATTTGTGCTTGTCGACTTCACACGCGATAACTTGCGACCAAACGCCTGGGTCGTTCGAGCGGACGGTTCCATCGAGACAAGTTTTCACGCCGGTACGTTTATCGCGTCCATCGTCGTCGATGAGTCGGGTATTTGGGTCGGCTATGGAGATGAGGGAATCTTTGGCGAGGGGATATCGACCGAGGCGCTCGTCTGTTTCTCAAGAAGCGGGTACGTCTTGTTTCGCTATAACCACGACACGCGTAAAGCCCCGATTATCGTCGACTGTGAGCACCTCGTCACGACCGAATCAGGTGTCTGGTTCTTCCCGTCGCTCGAACGCGAATTGACACAGATTGACCGTAACGGACGCATCGTCGCCTATCGGACACCAAAGATAATCTGTGATAGCGAGGCGATGACGATTGTCGACGAGATAGCTTATTTCGTGACGGGCGGCGAACTGTACCGTTGGACGTTCGGTCGTCGGGAGAAGCCGATTCGATGCGGACGGGTGACAGGTGACCTGCGCGGATGTACTGGCGGATTTCTTCAAATCAACGGAACGGATGTAACGTTTCTTCGTGTTTGAAGCGTTAAAACACCAAAGCAAACCACGAAAAACGCATTCCCTCTTTTCGCCAAAAAAAGTATACTCATGTTATTGAATGACGAAATGAGGGATTGCAATGCGAATCGAAACAAATCTTCCAGGATTTACGTTAGAGACAATCGAAGCGGTCGAAAAAGAGCTCGGGAGTCGTTTGCCGAACGAACTTCGGGAGGCGTGGCGACATGATAATAAATTCGAGGTCGGGGAATGGTTCTTCTATCCGATTAAAGACGAACGCTTCTTCAACAAAACGTGGGACGATATCATCCGTGCGAACAGGGACGAGCGCGGGTTGCCTGAACACTTTATAACGGTCGCTGCGAACGGGAGCGGGGACGAACTTGGTTTTTTGACTTCAGACGTCGAGACGATTTATGTCTGGTGGCACGAGACGGATGAACTCGAACGAGTGGCTGATTCAATCGAGGCGTTCGTCGAGGTGACGCGATTGGAGTTGGACGTGATTGAGACGTTCTGTGAACGTGTCAATGAAAGCGAGACGGTGTTCGGGTTGTCGGCAGAAGCGAATGACGGTTGGGCATATGCGCCCTCGGTCATTGAGGAGACAGACGTGTTACTTTTCTTTTCGACTCGTGAACGTGCACTTTCTTGCAGAGTAGAGGAATGGGACAACTATCATGTGATTGAGTTACCGCTCGATTTATTTATTGCGGCCTGGTTGCCGAATATGTCAGAGGACGGGTTGTTATGCGGGTTGGACTGGCCTAGTGACTTGAAAGGGATGGAATATGATCCCGAGACCGTCCTAGAAGCCATCGAAGAAGCAGAATGATTTTATTTCACATACCGCAATTGTATTTGTTTTTTTAAAGGAGAACGCATAAAATGATGAACCGTTTCAAACAGAAGCGCAAGCATAGCGCGCAGTGTGCCTGCTCGGTCTGCCAGACGCAGATTGACACACCGCTCGGATATGGCTCACTCATGCCGACCTATATCGAGGATTTCTCAAAGAAAGACATGAAGCGGCGTGTCTTTTTGACCGACGACATCTGCGTCCTAGACGAGGAACATTTCTTTGTGAATTGTTGCCTCGAACTCCCGATGATCGGAGAGGACGACGTCTTCACTTGGAACGTCTGGGTATCGCTCAGCGCTGATAACTTCTTTCGGATGCTTGATGCGTGGGAAGACCCGGCTCGTGTCGGACTTGAACCGATGTTCGGCTGGTTCTCGACAGACTTGCCCGATTATCCGGATACAATCAATTTGAAGACGAATGTCCATATCCGAGAGGTCGGGATGCGGCCGTTCATCGAATTAGAGCCGACCGACCACCCACTCGCCGTAGAGCAGCGAGAAGGCATCTCACGGGAACGAATTGAGGCGTTGGCCCGTAGTATCGAACGAAGGGAACAGTAAAAGTATTAAGTAAGGATGGCATTGAGTGTACGGACGAGAAAGTCGTCGTCCGTCTCAAAAAACTTTCTCAACAAATGGACGTGTGCTAGGCCATACAATAGCACGATGCGGTCACCCGTCTTCGCGGCACGCCTCACGTTTTCATAGATGCGCTGGTTGCGTTCGTTCCAATACGATTCGACCCAACGCGAGCCAGTCGGTCCGATAGCAGCAATGTCTGTATAGGCTTGATGCATGACATCCGTGACTTCTCTCTGGTTTATATACGCATAAAAATCAGTAATCGAGCGAAGACGGAAAGCAGTCTCCACGCTATGCATGAGTACGCGTTGTGTCGCGATGATTGCCTCCATCTCGACCGGATGAGTGTCCATCACGTCGCCGAGGCTGTCACCGTCAATCGTCTCGTTCCAATCAACGGCTTGAACGAATGACAAGTCGCACAGTTTGGCTAGCCGGAACCCGATTTGCTCGCGCTCATCTTCGGTCGCTGTGCGAGGGTCTGCCACATACGATTGATAGCGTTGACTCAACGAGTGTTGATCAGTGGTTGCGACTTCGAGACAAACGGTAGTCGGTTTGAAGCAAGAACATTGGGCTACGAAATCGTCTAGCTCCTGTTGGCGGGTCGGACTGAGGATATCGGACGCTTCCGGCATCAATACATCCCCGTTGTTCGGCATATTCAAATGTGTCGTTCCGATAAGTAACAACTGAATCATGTTTTGCTCACGCTCCTAAGGTAAGATATCTATAAGTTTTGTATACGAACTCCTACAAAATAGGTTTCAGAGCAGACAATCGAGGGTGAAGCAGTGTGACACGAGACGATTTCTTTTCAATGTACAGGCGCGACCCTGTACGAGGAAAGTCAATCGTTCGTCAAGGTTTGGATCAGGTTCAACATCATGGTCTCCAGGGAATTCTGATGCCGGAAGGGTTCAATCCGGCAACATGGAAGCAAAAGACAACTGCCGCATTACTCGGTTTCAATCTCGGCAAAGAGACTTTAGAAACATACAAGCGAAAGTATCAGTTACGCTAGGAAGGGGTATTATGTTCGAACTTGTTCGCCATACACAATCCATCGCCTATTTATTTTTCCCTGCCTCTAAGCGGATGGACATTCATCGTCAATTGAGCCGATGTAAAGATGGTTCCATCGAAACGTTTGAGACGACCTCAATCACGTCCGGTTTTGGTTCAATCCAAAAACGGCTTGTGCTTCAGTATGGAGACGTGTCTTCGCTTCAAGTGGAGCATCATGACGTCACCATCACATTGTCTGAAGCGACGCTTCATCACTGGCTGACGGGGCTGGCTGTCGAGTCTGAACATTACGAAAACTTCGTCGTGCCGGCCACACATTTGGACGAGACGAACGCTAAAGGGATTGAGTGGTTAATCTTCTTTAGGAGAACATAGACCAGTCCACGAGGAGGAACAATGAAACAACCTACTGAAATCGCGACTTATCAGATGACCATTCAAGCCCCGATCGACCATGTCTTCGCCTGCCTCGCAGAAGATGAACATATCGTCAAATGGAACGACCATTTGATTGAAAACATTTATGAGGATGGGGACGCATCGCTCGTGACGGGGAAACGGTTCATCTCGGTCCAACAGTTCGAGAAGAAAGAGATTCGGGTCGAATCCGAATTGACGTATGTGAATCGCCCTTATGAGTGTGAAGTGCTAGCGATGACGAATCAGGGAATATCGACATCGACTTATGTGTTGACCGAGACACCGAATGGGACGGACGTGACGATTCGCCTCACGCTCATCCCATCGTCATGGCTGTACTCCTTGTACGTGAAAGGCTTTGCTTGGGCGATTCGGCTCATTTACGACGATCAGTTTAAACAGTTTCGGATCTATAAGGAAGCGAGCGCACCGAAGCAGCCTTCCGTTCAGGGGGCGGAGTGACAATGATTCGACCTATTATTCCGACGCTGCGTGAGCCGGTGCGTGACGTCTTTATCGCTGAGTGGGGATCATCTCAAATGGTCATCTCGACCGGGACGTATGACTGCGCTACGCTCGACGGTTTCGTCGCGATGGAAGAAGCGACAATCATCGGGCTGATCACGTATGTCATTAGAGAAGAGGAACTTGAAATCATCTCGCTCGATAGTTTACGAGAAAACCGCGGCATCGGGTCGTCACTACTCGATGAAGTGGAGCGCTGGGCCCGGCTTCATCGACTCAAGCGTATGTCGCTCATCACGACGAACGACAACCTGAAGGCGCTTGCTTTTTATCAAAAGCGGGGTTGGCGCCTCGAACGAATCATCCCTGGTGCGGTTGATGAGGCCCGCCTACAAAAATCGTCGATTCCAATGATCGGCGAGCACGGCATCCCGCTCCATGATGAAATCATCCTACATAAAATTATCACCCACTAAAGAAACGAGGTACATCCTTATGATTCGATTCGGTATCATCGGCACGAACTTTATCACCCATTCATTTTTAGAAGCCGTCCACGAAGTCGAAGGTGCGACCGTTGCGGCCGTCTATTCACGGACAGCGGAGCGGGCGATCGAGTTCGCAAACGAGTATGGGATCGTCCATACGTTCACATCGCTTGACGATATGGCGATGAGCGACGTCATCGACGCGGTCTATATCGCAAGTCCGAACTCGCTCCATGCCGAGCAGAGTATCCTGTTCATGCGGCACGGCAAGCACGTCCTCTGTGAGAAACCGTTCGCCTCGAACGTCGACGAGGTCAAACTGATGCTCGAGACGGCGCGCGAGCACGACATCGTCCTCCTTGAGGCACTCCGCAACATGTTCATGCCGAACTTCCAAATATTGCGTCAAGCGCTGCATCGCATCGGTCCCGTCCGGCGTGTCATCTTGAACAAATCGCAATACTCGTCACGCTACGACTTGTATAAACGCGGCGATAACCCAAACACGTTCAATCCCGCTTTCTCTAATGGTTCGCTGATGGACCTCGGCGTCTATTGCCTCGGTCCCGCCTTGAAACTGTTCGGTCGACCGGACGCCGTGCAGGCGAACGCCGTCAAACTCGACTCTGGGGTCGACGGGAGTGGTTCGGCCATCTTGTCGTATGACGGCATGGACATCATCGTGCTTCATTCGAAGATTCACGGCACGGACGCACCGTCTGAGATCATCGGGGAAGCGGGCCGCATCGTCATCGACGATATCGCCTCGCTCGACCGCTTGACGTTCGAAGGCCGCGACGGGACGACCGAGGAACTCGCCACGGAACAGACGACACACATGAAGTACGAGATTGAAGCGTTCGTGCTTATGATTCTAGCAGGCGAGAGGGAGACCGAGATCCACTCATTTGACGACATGCAGTTGCTTGCTGACGTCATGACCGATATCCGGCGGCGCATCGACGTCCGTTATCCGGCAGATGTATAAAAATAAGCCTCGAGCGCGCGCTCGAGGCTTATTTTATGATTCTTTATTGAGATACAAATGGCGGATAAACAACCCGAGTGCGACCGTCATGATGACGGCCGGGATCAGGCCGACGAGCAATAATGAACCCATGCGTTCAATCCTTTCTGAGCGCATCGAGGCGCTGTTTCATGTCATCGAACGACTGCCCGTCCGTCAGTACGCTCAGCTCACCGGCGACGAGGTCGTTCACTTCACGGTTCCAAGCAGTGCTGAGCGTCGTCTCGAGCAATTGTAAGTGCGAAGTGGTCCGTTCGGCTTGACGTGTCCCGACTGCTTCGAGCTGTTCCCGGACGGCGGCTTTTAAGCGCGCGCTCAAGTCGTCGCGCAGCTTCGTCCGACCGTCGGCTTCGAAGAATTGATTCGCGTTCTTATAGTGCTTCAACACCGGACGGAACGGGTCCGCTTCGAACGTGACCGGATCGACGGCGTCGCGGAGCCAGTCGATGTCGATGTCTTCTTCGTATGATAACGTCGGCAAGACGGGGCGCAGTTTGAGCGTCTCACGCTCGATCAACCGTTCTGTCTCTTGCTTCAAGAAGCGCTCGAGCCGATATTGGAACACTTGCAGCTCTTGGTGGATGTCATACGCATACTTGTCGAGCGTGCGTGTCAGGGCGCGCTCGAGACTCGCCTTCGAGCCGTCGACTTCGACCGGATGGAACGTCTCCTTGACGAAGTCCGAGAGCCGGAAGAGGGAGCGCGTCTCGAGGTGGGCGAGCAGTTCGTTCACTTCGCGCGTGAACGGGTCGACGAGCGTCGTGACGCTTAATCGGTTGTCGGACTCACGCAACTGTTCGAGTTGTGTGCGATGTGTTTCTTTGACAGTCGCATCGGCTTCGGCTTCGCGTAAGACGTCTTCGAACGCGGCGACGAGAGCGCTCGTCTCGTCTTTGATGCGGACGGCGTTCGCTTGGCGCAGGTCATGGTCGACGAACTGCTCGAGCTTGGCCGAGAAGCGGTCGAAACCATTGTCTCTGCCTTGGATGGCGTTCCGGCTTGAGATCGGCAGGACGGTCGGATTGCGGACGCCGAGCTTCGTCAACTGGTTCGACACGTAATCGGTCACGGCATCGCGTTCCGCGTCATCGGTCGCCAAATCGGACGCGTTGACGAGGAAGAACATGTCATGGCCGCCCGTCCCTTGGACCCGCCCGAGCTGGATGACGAGCTCGCGGTCGGCCTCGGTGAAGGCATGGTTGTAGTACGTCACGAACAGGACGGCGTCGGCGTCGCGCATATAGCCGAACTGTACCTCGCTGTGGCGGTTGAACTGGGAGTCGGCGCCCGGCGTGTCGACGAAGATGATACCGCGCTCGGCCCAAGGGGAGTCGACATATAGCTCGATCTCCTTGACGATGCAACTCTTCTCTTCCTCGGTGACGAACGAGCAGAACGTGTCGTAGTCGACCGACTGCTCACTGCCGAGATAGGACAGGGGAGCGTTCTTGACGGCGTTGACGAACGGGTGGTCGATGCTGAGCGCTTCAAGCGAAGCGCCGTAGCCGTTCAGTTCCGCCTCGAGCTCGTCGCGTGTCTTGAACGTGATCGAGGCGCTCTTATGGGCTAGACCGTTCGGGGGCACGATCTTTGTGATCGAGGCCGTCAACGGGTTCGGCGACGTCGGGAGCACCGTTTCGCCGAGCAACGCGTTCAGCGTCGACGACTTTCCGGACGAGAACGCACCAAAGATGGCGAGCGTGTAACGCTCGGACTCGGCCCGGGCCAACTTATGACGCAACGACTTCACGCGTGACTTGAATAGCGGATGTTTCTCTAATATTTCACATACCGCATATTCAAACGAAAAATCAAATGAAAAAACAGTTACATCATCGCCCAAAAGCGAGGTCGACGCAACTTCTTGTTGCTGGTGTTCGACTTGTTTTTTCGGTAACTGGCCGGCCTCTACGTAATGTCGGGTCTCGAGGTCGCCCAACCGGTCTTCCGAAATGTCACGTGTGGCGTAAGTAGAGAGCAGCGCTTGCTTTTCAGCAAGCCGGCGTTGAAGCGCCAGCGTATCGAGCATGTCATATAAGTCGTCTTGCTCGGTCTTGATTTGGTCGATCCGGTCTTTTCCTTCAGCCTCGAGATACGTCTCGACCGAGGTGACCCACGTGTCGGACACTTTCGTCACCCAGGCGGCGAGGGCCGACTCGATGTCACGGCTGAACTGGAGGACCGTGTCGCCACTGAGTGACGCCCCGGACTTCACTTGCTCGCTGATGAGCGTCTTCGGTGCGGACGGCAATGTGTCGGGACGAGACAAGATCGCTTCTGGCAGCTTCAAGTCACGGACGATGTCCTCGGCGTATTTGATCAAGTGGGGCCGCAAGTTCGTATCAATCAATCGGTTGAACTCTTTGGCGGCGGTGTCTTCACGCCGCACACGTTCCTGGCGCGTCTTTTCCTTTGAGAAGAACAGGCCGACTTTGAACTCAGGTGAACAACTCTCCAGGTAATCCCGCAACAGTTCACGGAACTCATAGTTCATGATCGGCGCACTGGCGACGATCGGCGACTGGTGTTTAAAGAACTCACGACGGAACGACTGCAGCCACGTCGATTTCTTCTCGAGTCGCTGGAGCCGGGATTGGATCTCCGCCGTCTGCTTCTCGACGACCGGAAGCTGTTCGAGCGCTGTCTCGATTGACCGCACAGACCGGTCGAGCAACGTGTCGACGAGGAGACTTGCTCGCGCCTCACTCTGCTCTCGGGCGGTCTCGATGACGGCTTGGACGTGGGTCCGGAGCCGGACGACCTCGTTCTCCGGGTGGTCGAGCTCGCGGAGCGAGATGTAGAACATATCGTCCGGATTGATGGCATGACGCATAAACGCCGTCTCGAGCGAGCGTTTGAACGCGTCAAACGGAAGTTCCGTCTCATCGTGCTTGTCGATCTGATTGATGATGATCGAGTAGGGGCGGGCTTCGGCGCTGAACTGTTTCATCAACTGGATGTTCTGTTCCGATTGGACGTGATTGTAGTCCATCATGAAGAACAAATGGTCGGCGAGGAAGAGCGACCGTTCCGTCGCTTGGCGGTGACGCTCATCGGTCGAGTCGATACCTGGTGTGTCCATCAAGACGACATCACTTCCGAACGGGAAGCGCGGTAGCGCGTATTCGACTTCTTTGATCTCTTCGATTTTGCAGTAGTCGCCCAAGTGCTCGAGCTCGTCGGTCCCGAGTCGGATCCAGTCCGTGTCATTGATGGCGACCGAGGCACTTGCGTCACCGTTACGGAGCGTGACGATGTTCGCGCTCGTCGGGATCGGGCTCGTCGGCAATACCCCGTCGCCGAGCCAGTTGTTGAGCAGCGTCGATTTACCGGCCGAGAAGTGACCGCAGACGGCGATCCAAATCTCGTCACGCGTCACTTTCCGGAGTGCGGTCCGGGCGAGCCGGGCCGACTCGGTCTCGTCTTCTGTTTCAAATACGTCGGTCAATTGCGCCAGGCGCATGCGTTGTTCGCTCATAATCCCCATCCCCTAATCATGATTCCGTCGTGATCCCGACGCGGTGTCTGATGTATGTTCTGTCTTTCCAGGCGCGAAGCACGAGCTCGGCGACGTCATCCCGTGCGATCGGGCCTGAGTTCAACGTGCCCAACACGTCGGCCGTGATGACGATCTCACCGACAGATTTGCCTTCGATCAATTGCGTCGGACAGACGATCGTGTAGTCGAGGTCGGAGGCTTCGAACAGCTCATAGGCTCGGGCGTGGTCCTCGGCTGCGGTCGTCATCGACCGTTTCGACTCACGCGTCTCGAAGCGATAGTTGTCCGAGTCGTGTGCCCGTAAAATGCCGGCTGTTCCGACGATCAAGATGCGTTTGAGTCCTGCCTGTTGCATCGCCGCGATGACGAGCGGGGTGAAGCGCGACAAGACGTTTTGTTTGTCGGTGCCGAGCGCTGACATGACGACGTCAGCACGTTGTATCGTTTCAATGACGGCTTCCTGGTCGGTGGCGTCGCCGATGATGACGTCAAGACCGTCCCTCGGTTGAAGCGGTCGTCTCGTTAGTAAGCGGACGTGATGTCCGTCCTCCAGTAATCGTTCAAGCATCCGCATCCCCGTGCGGCCGCTTCCTCCAAATAAAGCAATGGTTGACAAGTAAACCCCTCCCCATCAAGATTAAAGAAAATATCCAACGCCATCATACCACGGAAGCGCTCTCGAATCGGGCAAAATGACCTGACATCGACCGATTCGAAAGGCAAATGTTTCACGCACGCCGAAGTCGGCTAAAAAATTGCATGACGTGTACAAAGGGGGAAGACACTCCGGTGTCGAGAACGCATGAGATTTGGAGCTAGAACGATCAAAACTGGGATTTCTGTCGCCCTGGTGTTACTTATTGCCGAAGCGTTTCAATTTGAACAAATCGTCGTCCCTGCACTCGCGGCCTCGCTCGCCTTGCTGCCGTCGGTGTATCAGACGGGTGTCCGGCTTTTAGAGGAGATGAAAGGGAACTTGATCGGCGCCTTACTGGCCGTGTTCTCGTTGATGCTGACACCGAACCCGACACCGATCGCGATCGGCGTCGTCATCATCATCGCCATCTCGATCCTGCTCTTCTTGAACCTCGAGTCGACGACGCGGACCGTCATCTTGACGACGATCTTGATCATGGAAGGGGCGAGCCAGTCCGACCTGTCGATCTTTATGTTCGCCGGCGAACGTTACTTGCTCATCATGATGGGAATCACCGTCGCGCTGCTCGTCAACGCGTTGTTGTTCCCGCCGCGCTATGAACGGAAGCTCGAAGACGAGATCACGACCGTCTTTCAAATGGCAGTCCGGATCGCCCGCTTGTTCTCCGAGACGGAAGGCGGCCGCTCGTCGTTCGAATCGCTCGACGAGACGAAAAAGAAACATCGCGGTTCGAAGACGACGTATGATTATTTCGAAGAAGAGATCAAAGCCAACCGCTGGCTCGAGAAGAAGACGCCGATCTACCGTCGGGCCGTCCTCAAGTCGAAGATGATCGACACGAACAGTGCCGCCATCCACGTGCTCGACAAGTTGTACGACGATTATTTGACGGTCGAACATCTGCCGCCACAACTCGAAGAAGAACTGTTGCGCCATATGCGGCACTTGTTGCGTCGGCATGAGCGTTTGTTCTCGGCATATGAGCTCGAGAACGAACACATCATCGACCGCGAGGAAGACTTGATCCACGAGAACTTCGACTTCGCCAAGCTGATGATCGAGAAGATGCGCGACGAAGAGGAAGAACTCATCTTGACCGTCGTCCCGCTCGTCGCGGCGATGACGAACTGGGTCAAGGCGATGAACGAACTCGAACGCTACCTCATCACCGAGATGAAGAAGCATAGCGACAACTTGAAAGTGGAACCGCGCAAGAAGTGGTTCTTTGAAGACTAAACGTTTCACGTACATGCCAAGCCGCTCATGCGACTTGGCTTTTTTGCCGGATAAAAAGGAATGTGGAAAGTGACTACCGAACGGAATAAAGGTAATCAGTTAAAAGGAGGAGACGGAGTGAAGAAACTGAAAGTTGAACTAGGAATGATTGGCCTCTTTTTAGTGATATGGGTGGGCTTTTCACTGACACTCCCGCCAAAGCTTGTTGCGAGTTCTGAAGATGAAAAGTTTAACGCAATTTATACCGTGTCACATTCTTTAAAGGAGACATGGGCGGGCGAATTGACGTGGGACGAATTGGACGGAGAGATTGTCGACTTGTCTTTTTATGAAAATGACACTCAACTGACTGGAGACTTTTTAAGTGAGCCAATTGACATGCGGCAAAATAGTTACTACGAAATCGAGTGTCGTTCATCTAAAGGTTCATTTAGATGAAAGAGAAGCTCGCGTCATGATTAAGAGGACTACGTTGATGAATTCCTATATTTCGTTACATACTGCACTTCATCTAGATTTTTCATATTCCAAAGAACATGAAATCGATTTATTAATTAGCCAAGGAGCGATTGATTTTTATTATTGAATCTATGTACGAGAAAGACAACTCATTAAATCTCTAGCAGTGGACACATGTAGTGTTCAGTGACCTAGATGAGCTTCGCCTGGCAGATAAGAATGACGATAATTCTTCCTAATAAAAATTTAGGACGCTTCTTTTTTTAATTCATGATATATGCGTATGCACTGGCGCTATTACGATACCGCTGCGCGCAACTATATAAGCGAACAACTCAAAAGTCTTTATCAGCATATAAACGGATGAATGTTATTTGTTCTCAATTAAATTAAGCTAAGCTGAGGAGCCTTATATGCATCCCACAAAATTTTGGGACACTCAAGATACATCGAACATTTCCAAGAAGACTTTTAGTTAGACTGCACGAATGAGTAAGGACCGTTCGGGCGCACTCGAACACCTTCCCTGTAGCGGAATGAAACTTTTTTCAAATAAACGACGTATACTAAAAGAGAGACGGACAACGCGTCCGAACGGATAGGGGGAAACACCAATGTCAGAACTTGAAACACCATCACCAATCAGCGGGAAGCTGCCCGTCGAGGCACGGACCGTGTTCCGGCTGTCGAGTGCCATCTTTTATTTGATCGGGCTCGTCATCACCGGCGGTCTCGTCGTCGCCTCGCTCTATTTCGACTGGCCGACATGGCTCCAATATACGATGTATACCTTGCTCGCCATCGATCTCATCTATAGCGTGATTGACATCGTCGTGTTCCAAAAGTGGAAGCAAGAACGCTTCACGTATGACGTAAAACCGCTCGAGATACGATTACATCATGGCATCATCACGACACACGACGTGTTGATTCCGATGACGAAAGTGCAATACGTCCACGCCCAACAAGGACCGCTGCTCCGGAAGTACGGCCTGCAGACGATCACGATCGGCACTGCGGCCGGGTCACATGAGATCTATGCGATCGAGGAGTCGTTCGCGAAGACGCTCCGTGAACAGATCGCGGTCTATGCTCGCATCGAGGAGGAGGATGTCGTATGACGGAAGCGACGCTCACTTGGCATCGTCTACCGACTCGCGTTTTACTGTTACGTGTATTAGAGGTCATCAAGTCATTTATCATCCCGCTCGTGCTGCTATTTGTGATCAACAACGATTGGAGCTCGACGTTTGGCATCATCCTGCGCGTCGGGATCTTGCTCTTCCTCTTGCTCGACATGATCCAAAAGTTCTTCGGCTGGCGCAATTTCCGTTACGCCTTGGACGACAAGACGATGTATATCATCGACGGGAACTGGATCAAAAAAGAGAAGTCGCTCCCGCTCTACAAGATCCAGAGCGTCCATTCGAACAGTCCGTTCCTTTACCGTCTGCTCAGTGTCGTCGAGTTGACGTTCGACACGAACGCGAACAGTGATGACGCCTCGTTCAAATTGGCCGGGGTGCTGCCACGGGAAGCGCAACGGTTAGAGGACATCCTCGACCAATCACGGCAGCGCAAGACCGAGACCGAACCGGCACTCGAAGGCGAAACGGTCGAGACCGTGACGGAAAAACCGGCCGGCGTCATGCTCTATGCCTTATCGACACGCGAGATCATCATCGCCTCGCTGACGTCACTGTCGGTATTCGCCATCTTCCCGGTCGCCTCGACGGTCGTGTCCTCGATCGATGACTTCATCAACCTTGATGGGACGTTTGATCAAGTCGGGGAGTGGGTCATCAGCGCCTCAATCATCGCCATCGGCGTGCTTGTCCTTACTGTCTTGTTCCTGTCTGTCATCATCGGCATGGTCATCAACTTCTTGAAATATGGGAACTTCCAGCTCGAACGAAGAGGCGATCGGATCCGTGTCGAGAAAGGGCTCTTGAACCGTTCGGCGAAAGAGATCCCGTACGAGAAGATTCAAGCGATCCGCATCAAAGAGACGTTCATCCGGCGCTGGTTCAACATCGTCGGTGTCGAGCTCGTCGCAGCGGGCACGATGGACGAGTTGAAAGACGAGTCATCGACGATCCTCCCGTTCGTCAAACGGGACAAGGCGATGTCCGTGCTGAACGAGCACTTCAACCAGTTCACATGGGCCGACACGCTCCATCGTTTACCGACACGGTCGCTTTGGATCAAGCTGATGCGAATCAGTTGGTTCGGTCTTATCATCAGTGGCGTCGTCCTCTATTTCTTCCGCGACTACGCCTGGTGGCTCCTCCTCTTATGGGGGATCATCATCGGGGGACGTGTATTGAGCTATATGACGACCCGTTATGCCCGGAATGAGGACTTCATCGAGCTCCGGACCGGTGCGTTCAACGTCCGCTCATTCTTGACCGACAAACCGCGGATCGAGCGGATCGAAGTGACGCAGACGCCGCTCCAGCGCCGCTTCGGGTTATGTGATGTCCAATTGTCGACGCGCGGCGGCCTGTTGTCCGTCGAGTCGGTCGAGGACATCCCGCGCCAAGAGGCGGACGCGATGCTCGCCTGGTTCTCACGCTATAACGTACAACACACGAAAAGGCAGGGCTAAATTTCTAATTGCTGTCTGTGAGTATAGGCATTGGGACTATTGTCTAAAACGTAAGGTATGTATTCAGTACACAAATGAGGAAGGGATGATTTAGTTTAAAATAATCATAATTGATTGGAGTCGTGGTTGTCCTTATTCATTCTAGACGATAACTAAGCAAACGAATCTTAAATATATTAGGCGAGAGTTCTCGCTCCACTGAGCGGCTCGGTCATGGTCCAGCGTAGGATTGAGATGAATCGCCCGTCCCCCATTATCACGGTCATCCCTGTGACAAACATAACGAACAAAAGTTCGTGATTCCGTCAGAGTTCCTCGCCTCCTCCGGGGGTATCGGATGAGGAAGAGACGCATCACGATTTTGGCCGAGAGGGGCGGAGGCATGCTGAAGGGCTACAAATACCGGCTCTACCCGACGGAGGCCCAGGCTGACTTCCTGGTCAGGACGATCGGCTGCGCCCGCTTCATCTACAACAAGCTGCTTGAGGACCACATCACCATCCACAAGGAGGCGGAGGCGGGGAACGAACCAAGGCGGAAGCCGCCGACGCCGGCCTCCTACAAGCCGCTATTCCCGTTCCTGTGTGAGGCGGACAGTCTCGCGCTCGCGAACGCGAAGCTACACCTCGACGCGGCGTTCGCGAAGTTCTTCGCCGGGACGGCCGGCTTCCCGGTGTTCAAATCAAAACGGAGGTCGCGTGCGTCCTACACGACGAACAACCAGCAAGGCACGATCCGCATCGAGGGCGGACGCATCCGGCTCCCCAAGGTCGGGTTCATCCGCTTCAAGCAGCACCGCGACTTCGACGGTGACATTCGGTCGGCGACCGTGTCGATGACGAAGACGGGTAAGTTCTTCGTGTCGCTCCTCGTCGAGCAGGCCGACGAGCCATGGGTCCCGGCCGCGCACAGGATCGGGATCGACCTCGGTCTCGTACACTTCGCCTCCATGACGAACGACGCGCTCTTTACGGAGAAAATCCCGAACCCGCGCAACCTGCGAAAGGCCGAGGCGCAGCTCAAACGGGCGCAGCGCGCGCTCGCCCGTAAGAAGCCGGGAAGCAAGAACCGTGAGAAGGCACGGATTCTCCTCGCGAAGAGACACGAGCAGGTCAATAACCGAAGACACGACTTCCTCCACAAGCTGTCGCGACGCATCGTCGACGAGAACCAAGTCGTCGTGGTCGAGACACTCCGAACGAGGGAGATGATGCAAAATCGGCGCCTGGCGAGGTCGATCGGGGACGCCGGATGGGGCGAGTTCGTCCGCCAGCTCGCCTACAAATGCAGGACCCATGGCCGCACGCTCATCAAGGCCGACCCATGGTTCGCCTCAACCCAAATCTGTTCGCGCTGTGGCGAGAACAGTGGCAAGAAAGGATTGGACATCCGGGAGTGGACGTGTGTCGCGTGCGGCGCGCACCACGACCGCGACGTCAACGCGAGCCTCAACCTGTTGCGCCTCGCCGAGGAAATCATGTCTTCAAGGCAAGGACTGCCCGACGAGCTTGGCCCATAACCGTAGCTAGTAAAAGCACGGTCTTCCCAAGCAGCTCGTACTTCAGGATGCGAAGCAGCCAAGTTGCAAGTAGTTCACTGGTGTTACTAATATCTAAATAAATGATAAAGAAGTGTTATTACAATTGAAATTCTTGAATTGTCAGGGTCGGGACGACCCATAGAGCTTGGTAAATAGTCTTAAAGTATAAGACGTTCCCAAGAAACTGCGATATAATTTATACATCAAAGTAGTCCACGAGTGGTCCCAGCCGCTTTGAAGTTTCAGATGAAATGGATAATACTATTTCTTAACTAATTTAAAATCAATTGGTGTTTCTATTACTGAAAAATGGGAACCAGTATGGTATGATACAAGTAGAAAGAGACCGGTGCTCGATACACCGGCCTCTGGCTTACAGGCTACCACTTCAAAAGTGGCCCAGCCGCCACAATGGTTAGTGAATCAGAAAGTGACCCATCTCATTGCGCCGAGGGGGTCATTTTTTTGTGCGTTCAGATTTTGCACGATCGGATGATTGGTGGATTACCAAGTGAACAATGATCGGAGCGAGAATCGGGACGATTACATAATCGCCGACCCAATTCCACAGTTGTTCCATCCGCACCACCGCCTTCCTCCATTGCGGAATTGATGTGACTGCTAAACTTAAAGGGCAACTGGCGACGACTACGACGCAACACTTTCCACAACAATCAATTCTTCGCTACACTGTTCTCAGAAACAGCGTCAGGGGAGGACACAAGGAGTGGACAAGTGGATGATTCACGGAAGCGTACATGAGATGAGAGCTAG